>CAXRFJ010000231.1:0-4933 GCA_964229475.1 Rubrivirga sp. | reverse complement strand
GTCGGTGGGGAACGGACGAGGGTGGGCCCGGCGGGATCGCAGAGCTTACGCCCCCCCGGCGCTCGGAGCCGCACGGGGGGGGCGGGATCGCCGGACCGGGGCGGTCGGCGCGGGCCCCGGGCACGCCCGCCCGGGAGCTAGCGGGCGACGCCGAGCGGGCTGAACACGAGGTACAGGAGGATGGTGAGGGCCACGATCACGTAGGCCGCCTTCTTCGCCCCGGCCGACTGGGTCAGCTCGATCCCGGCCGTCGACTCGAACACGACCGGCTCCTTCATCGGCTTCAGGGCGGTGAGCGCGGCCATCACGGCGACGCACAGACCGAAGCAGATCGCCATCCGGTTGAGGAACTGGACCTCGGGGACGGCCACCTTCAGCAGCCCGTAGGCCACGATGTTGGTCAGCAGCCCGGCCACGCCCGAGACGCGCGGCGCCCGCTTGACGAGGAGCCCGAACGCGAACACGGCCAGGATGCCCGGCGAGATGAAGCCCTGCCCCTCCTGGATGATCGTAAAGATCGAGTTGCTGACGGCCGGGTTGCCCAGCTGCGGCGCTAGCAGCACGGCGATCGCGGCGCACGCGAACACGCAGATCCGCCCGATGCGGACGATCTCCTTCTGCGTCGCCTCGGGGCGGACGTACTTCTGGTAGATGTCGATGGTGAAGATGGTCGAGGCCGCGTTGAGCATGGCCGCCAGCGACGACACGACGGCCCCGAGCAGCGCGGCCAGGATGAACCCGACGATCCCGACGCCCTGCGGCAGCACGCCGCCCAAGAGCCGCGCCAGCGCCGTGTCGTACTTGTACGCGATGAGCGTCGACGACGACGTCGAGGCGCCGACGCCGGCCGCCGTCTCCTCCTGCGCCGCGTTGAACGCCGCGATCTCCTCGCTCAGCCCGGCGTTGACGTGCGCGAACGCGAGGTCGGCGGACGTGAACGTGGCGTAGGGCGCCGGCTCGGTGGCCTCGAACAGCTGGCGGGTGACGGGGATCACGTTGGGGCTGAGCCGCGCCGTCTGGGGGATCGCCCCGGCGTCGGGGTAGACCGCCAGGAGGTAGCGGTCGTCGTCCCAGCCCGCGACCTCGGCGTCGGTCGGGCTCTCGTCGACGGCGACGAAGCCGGTCTCGGGGTTGGCCTTGACGTACTGCACGAGGACGCTCGCGTTGTCGGGCCCGGCGTCGGCGGCCATCCCGTCGGCGTAGAGGTTGAACGCGATCATGCCCGGGATCACGATACCGAGCGGGAGGAGCAGCTTCATCGCCGCCGCGAACACGATCCCGCGCTGGCCCTCCGCGAGCGACTCCGAGCCCAGCGTCCGCTGCGTGATGTACTGGTTGAGCCCCCAGTAGTAGAAGTTGGGGATCCACAGCCCGAGCAGGAGCGCCGTCCACGGGAGGACGGCGTCGGTGGCCGGCAAGAACATGTTGAGCCGGTTCCCATTGAGGTCGAGGAACCGCTCCATCGCGCCGGCGCCGTCCGCCAGCGGGCGGCTCTCGACGGCGCCCGTCGCCACGTCGGTCACCGTCGTCGCCGCGCCGGCGTCGCCGAGGGCCTTGAACGCGAACCACGTGATGAGCAGGCCGCCGAGGAGCAGCGCCGAGCCCTGGATGAGGTCGGCCCAGACGGCCGCCTTGAGGCCGCCCGCCGCCACGTACAGCATGGCGATGAGGCCGATCACGAGGGCCGGCGTGAACAGCCCCATCGCGTAGCCTGCGTCGACGGCCAGCGTCCGGATCGTCAGCGCGCCCGAGTAGGTCACGGCCCCGAGCAGGAGCAGGTAGATCCCCAGCGTGGCCACGGCCATGACCGTCCGCGCGGCGCCGTTGAACCGGACCTCCAGGAACTGGGGCATCGTGTAGATGCCGGCGCGGAGGAAGTACGGGAGGAACGCGAACGCGACCACGACGAGCGTGATCGCCGCCATCCACTCGTACGATGCGATCGCGAGGCCGACGTTCGAGGCGGCGTTCCCGCTCATCCCGACGAACTGCTCCGTCGAGATGTTGGCGGCGATGAGCGAGAACCCGATGAGCCACCACTTGAGGTCGCGGCCGGCGAGGAAGTAGTCCTCCCCGGAGTCGTCGGCGTTGCGGCTGCGGAAGAGCCCGACGGTGACCACGACGGCCACGAAGACGACGAAGACGAGGATGTCGACCAGTCCGAAGGTCATGAGGGGAGGTGTCGAGTGGAGAGGAGAGAGTGCCGCCGTCGGGCCGCCCCGGGGCGGGGCGCCGCGGCGCGGTCGTGGAGTCGGGCCGGCCGAGCCGCCGGCTCGCCGACGAGTGGATCGCGGGCGACGGGGCGGCGACCGACGAGGTCGCACGCGGCGGCGCGGCCGGTGCAGTGGGGGGCGGCGATGACGAGGAGGTCCATGTCGCGGGACGGAGGGGGGCCTAGAGGTCGAGGCGGGCGTCGTCGCCGACGACGGGGCCACCCGTCACGCCGGTCGCGACGGCCCGGCGGCCGACGAGCCCTCCCCAGAGGACCGACTCGCGGACCTCCGCCCGCTCCATCACCACGCTCTCCCGCACGACGGCGTCCTCGACGACGGCCCCCGCCTCGACGGCCGCGTACGGCCCGATCACCGACCGGCGCACGACGGCGTCGGGGTGGACGTAGGACGGCGCGATCACGACCGCGTCCTCCCCCTCCCCGTTCGGGCCGTGCTCTCCGGCGTCGAGGAGCGCCGCGACCGTCCGGCGGTAGCTGTCGAGCGTCCCCGTGTCGAGCCAGCGGGCGGCGGGCGCCGTCGTCATCCGGACCCCGCCCTGGACCAGCCGGTCGTACGCGTCGGTGAGCTGGTACTCGCCGCCGGCCCCCGTCGCGCCCTCGGCGAGCATCGCCTCGCAGGCGGCCCGCAGCGCGGCCCCGTCGCGGACGTAGTACGCCCCGATGAGCGTCTCCCGGTGCTCGGCGGTCTCCGGCTTCTCGACGAGCCGGACCACGCGCCCCTCGGCGTCACGCACGGCCACGCCGAAGCGGCGCGGGTCGTCGACCTCGACCGTCCACGCGACGAGGTCGGCCCCGGCGAGGTCGACGCCGGCCTCGGGCGCGAAGAGCGTGTCGGACCAGCAGGTCAGGACCTCGCCCTCCAGCGCGTCGGCCGCGCAGGCGATGGCGTGGGCCGTCCCGAGCGGCTCGGGCTGGACGGCGAACGCCGCCGCCAGCCCGTGGGCCTCGCACGCGGCCCGGAGCGCGTCGCGGACGCCGTCGCCCGTGTCCGGGCCCGTGACGAACACGGCCTCGTCGACCGGCCGGCCGAGCGCGTTCGCGAACGCGTCGAGGATGTGGACGATGGCCGGACGCCCCAGGAGCGGGAGGAGCGGCTTCGGGACCGTGTGGCTGAACGGGCGGAGGCGGGTCCCCCGCCCCCCCATCGGGACGATTAACCGCATCGAGGAACGGGGCTGGAGAGGAGGAGCACCGGTCAGGAGGTGGAGAAGGCGTAGACCGTCCGCGAGGCGAAGGTCTCGCCAGGGCGGAGGACGGCGCCGGGGAAATCGGGCCGGTTGGGCGAGTCCGGGAACCGCTGCGTCTCGATGGCGACGCCGTCGTGGGCCGCGTACGGCCGCCCCCGCTTGCCCGCGATGCCGCCGACGTGGTTCGCCGTGTAGAGCTGGAAGCCGGGCTCCGTCGTCCGGACCGTGACGGCCCGCCCGGACACGGGGTCTTCGAGCCGAGCGGCCAGCCGGAGCGCCTCGGCCGAGGCCGGGACCGCCAGCGTGTGGTCGTACCCCCCGGCCCGGACGGTCTGGACGTGGCCGTCGTCGATCCGCTCCCCGAGCGCTCGCCCCGTCGAGAAGTCGAAGGGGGTCCCGTCGACGCTCCGGGGCGGGCCCGGCGCGGGGATCCCCTCCGCGTCGGTGGCGACGTAGCGGGCGGCCGGCGACGTCAGCACGTGGCCGAGCGCGCTGCCGCCCCCCGCGAGGTTGAGGTACGTGTGCTGGGTGAGGTTGAGGGGCGTGGGCTCCGTCGTCGTCGCGTGGTAGTCGACGACCCACTCGTTCCGGTCGGTCAGCGTGTAGGTCACGCGCGCGCGCAGCGTGCCGGGGTAGCCGCCGGCGCCGTCGGGGCTCTCGTGCGTGAGCACGACGCCGCGCGCGCCGGCCCGCTCGAACGGCCGGGCCGCCCACACGACGCGGTCGAGCCCGCGGTGGCCGCCGTGGAGGTGGTTCGGCCCGTCGTTGGCGTCGAGCGCCACGAGGCGGCCGTCGATCACGCAGTGGGCGCCGCCGATCCGGTTGGCGTAGCGCCCCACGATGGCGCCGAAGTAGGCCGGGTTGTCGAGGTACTCGACCGGCGTCCGGTAGCCGAGGGCGACGTCGGCGGGGCGGCCGTGGCGGTCGGGCACGCGGAGGGCGAGGACGATCCCGCCGTAGGTCATCACGTCGAGCTCGACGCCCCCCGAGGACACGAGCGTGAACGCCTCGATCTCCCGCTCGTCGACGGCGAAACCGGCCGGAGCGGCGGCGAGGGATCGGTGGGCGACCTGGCTCACCGTCAGGAGACGTGGGGCACGGCGGGCCCGACGCCGTCGAGCACGGCGGCCCCGTCGGTGGCGGGGGTGACGTAGAGGGCCGGCGTCAGGCCGGTGGCCTCCGCGTAGGCCTGCCCGACCTGCCGGACGAACGCGGGCGCGGCGTCGGCCTCGACGAGCGCGACGGCGCAGCCGCCGAACCCGGCCCCCGTCATCCGGGCGCCGTGGCACCCCTCGGCCCCGCGGGCCAGCGCGGCCATCGTGTCGAGCGCCTCGCTCGACACCTCGAAGTCGTCGCGGAGGCTCGCGTGGCTGGCGTCCATGAGCGCCCCGAGGCGGGCGGCGTCGCCGGCCCGCATGGCCTCGGCCGCCTCGAGCACGCGCGCGTTCTCGCTGACCACGTGCCGGGCCCGGCGGTAGACGACGTCGCCGAGGCGGTCGCGCGCGGCCTCCAG
>CAXRFJ010000230.1:0-3512 GCA_964229475.1 Rubrivirga sp. | reverse complement strand
GGCCTTCCCGCCGAGGACGGCGCGGACGATCTCGGCGTTCTCCTCGGGCGTCCCGCCCTGGAGCGCCGCCGCCGACACGCGCGCCAGCCCGAACCGCTCGGGCACGACCTCCTGCTCCAGCAACCCGCCGTCGAACGCGTGCGAGCCGGTCTGGTAGATCGTCGTCGGGCTCGTGGTCGAGAGCTCGTCGAGCCCGTCGTGCGCGTAGACCACGACGACGTGCTCGCTCCCGAGCCGCATCAGGATCTGCGCCATCAGCCGGGCCACGCCGTCCGAGAACGCGCCGACGAGCTGGCGCTTGACGCGGGCCGGGTTGCAGAGGGGCCCGAGGATGTTGAAGAACGTCCGCACGCCGAGCGCCTTCCGCACCGGCCCCACGTGGCGGAGCGCGGGGTGGAACTGGGGCGCGAACAGGAACGCGATGCCGGCCTCGTCGAGGCACCGGCTCACGCCCTCCGCGTCGAGGTCCGCGCGGACGCCGAGGCTGGACAGGACGTCGGCCGAGCCCGACGACGACGATACGCCCTTGTTGCCGTGCTTGGCGACGGGCACGCCGGCGCCGGCGGCCACGAACGAGGCGGCCGTCGAGATGTTGAACGTGCCCGAGTGGTCGCCGCCCGTCCCACACAGGTCGATCGGGTCGAGGTCGGTCTCGACGGGCACGGCGTACTCGCGCATCACCTTCGTGAAGCCGACCAGTTCGTCGAGCGTCTCGCCGCGCGAGCGGAGGCCCATCAGGAGCCCCGCGATCTGGGCCGCCTCGGCCTCCCCCGAGAGCATCACGTGCATGGCCGACTCGGCCTGGGCCTGCGTCAGCGTCTCGCCCTCGGCGACGAGCTGGAGGAGGGGTTTGAGGGTGGTCATCGTTGGACGGTTGGAACGTGCGGCGTGGAACGTTGACTACTCGGGGCGGTCGGTATTGCGGAGGTAGCGGAGGAGCGAGCCGAGCTTGGCGCCGATGTGACTGCTGAGTTCGTAGAGCGCATCGAAGTCGTCCGGCGTCAGGTAGCCCTCGTCGAGGGCGACGTAGAGCTGGGACCTGACCTCTGCGTTCGACGCTTTCGCCATGTCGAGAAATCGGCAGAACTCGCGGCGGGTGCGGCGCTCGAAGCCTTCCGCAATGTTCGACGTGATCGAGATGGCCGCTCGGCGGACCTGGTCGCGGAGGGCGAAGTCGCGGCTGAACCCATCGACCCGAGTCGCGGCGTAGATCCGTTGGGTCAGTTCCCGCCCGAGCTGCCACGCCTCGATGTCTTCGAACCGCTTGAAGCTGCTCACAGCGCGTCCTCGACCGAACGTTCCACGTTCAACCCCGCACGTTCCAACGTCGAGGCCACCCAGTTGCGGACGAGCTTCGGGCCCTCTGTCGTCAGGATCGACTCGGGGTGGAACTGGACGCCCTCGATCGGGAAATCCTTGTGGCGCAGGCCCATGATGACGCCGTCGGCCGTCTCGGCCGAGATGTCGAGCACGCCGGGCAGCGTCGCGCGGTCGACCACGAGCGAGTGGTAGCGCGTGGCCACGAAGTCCTGCGCGACGTCCTCGAACACGGTCCGCCCGTCGTGCTGGACCGTCGACGTCTTCCCGTGCATCAGCGTCGGGGCGTGGACGACGCGGCCGCCGAACACCTCGCCGATGGCCTGGTGGCCGAGGCACACGCCGAGGATCGGCGTCGTCTCGCCGAACTGGCGGATGACAGCCTCCGAGACGCCGGCCTCGTCGGGCCGGCCGGGACCCGGGGAGATGAGGACGCCCGCCGGGGCCAACTCCGCGATCTCGTCGAGGCCGATCTGGTCGTTCCGCACGACGCGGTAGTCCGCCGTCACGCCGCCCACGAGGTGGACGAGGTTGTACGTGAACGAGTCGTAGTTGTCGATGACGAGGATCACGGGATCGGGGGCTGGGCGGCGGGGCCGCTAGTTCAGGAAGCCGACGGCGTCGCGGACGTGGGCCATCACCTCGGACGCCCGCGCCCGGGCCGCCTCGGCGCCGCTCCGGAGGACGTCGCGGACGTCGTCGGGGCGCGCGGCCAGCTCGCGGCGGCGCTCGCGGGCCTCGCCGAAGTGACGGTCGATCATGCCCAGGAGCGCCTTCTTGGCGTGCCCGTAGCCGTAGCCGCCGGCGCGGTAGGCCGCGGCGATCTCCTCGCGCTCGTCGCTGGAGGCGAAGTGGCGGATGAGCGCGAACGTGTTGTCGGCGTCGGGGTCCTTCGGCTCCTCGAGCGGCGTCGAGTCGGAGACGATCGACATCACTTTCTTCTTGAGGTCCCTGCCCTCGTCGAAGATGCCGATCGTGTTGCCGTAGCTCTTCGACATCTTCCGCCCGTCGAGGCCGGGGATCACCGAGACCTCATCGAGGATGTAGGGCTCCGGGAGCGGGAAGAGCGGGTCGTCGGGCCGGAACGCCTCGTTAAAGCGGCTCGCCGTGTCGCGGCTGATCTCGAGGTTCTGCTTCTGGTCGGCGCCGACGGGCACCACGAGGTCGCGGCCGGGCGCCGTGTAGGCGAGGATGTCGGCCGCCTGGAGGATCGGGTAGGTCAGCAGGCCGCCGTTGGCGCTGAGGCCCTGCGCCACCTTGTCCTTGTAGGAGACGCCCTTTTCGAGGATCGCCGTCGGCGTGAGGCAGAGGAAGATCCACGTCAGCTCCGCCAGCTGCGGGACGTCGGACTGGACGAACAGGCTCGCCTTGCTCGGGTCGAGGCCGAGGGCGAGGTAGTCGAGCGCGACGTCGAGCGTGTACCGGCGGAGCGCCTCGGCGTCGCGGAGCGTCGTGAGGGCGTGGTAGTCGACGATGAACAGGAACGCCTCGCTCCGCGCGTCGGCGTCGTTGGCGAGCGCGATGTTCTGGCGGATCGCCCCGAGGTAGTTGCCGAGGTGGAGCGTCCCCGACGGCTGGATGCCGGAGACGATGACGGGGAGCGGGGTCGAGTCGGAGGCCATGCAGATCGGTAGGGGCGACCCGACGGGTCGCCCGTACGGGCGGTGGGGAGGCCCCGGGGCGTGCCCGAGGCGGGCGGGGCTAGCGGCCGAGGTCGGCGGCGACGCCGCGGAGCAGGTCGATCCGGGCCGTCGAGGCCTCGGCGTTGTGGCCGAGGATGGCCCGCGTCCGCTCCTGGTGGTGGACGGCGTCGGTCTCCTCGCGGAGCCGGTCGCCGAAGTCCTTCTCGGCCTCGAGGAGGCCGCGGACGCGGCTCGCGTCGGTACCCTCGGCAGGCACGAGCGGCTGGCGGCCGGCGCCGGTCGGCGGGGCGCCGCCGAGGCTGAGAATCGTCTCCGAGACCTTGGCCGTCTCCGTCCGGAGGTACGGCATCATGGCTTCGACGCGCGCCTTGGCGGGGCCGTCGGCCATGCGGGCGAGCGCGGCTTCGTAGGTCTGGAGCAGGTCGAGGTGGCGCTCGGCGACGGGCTTCAGGCGCTCGACGCTCTCCTCGCGGGAGATGTAGCGGCCGGCGCCGCCCTTGTTGAGGATCGGTCGGAGGGCAGGGAACATGAGGGGGAGGGACTAGGGACTGG
>CAXRFJ010000229.1:0-4173 GCA_964229475.1 Rubrivirga sp. | reverse complement strand
GGTCGAGGTCGCGCAGGGGCGGGATCCGCCCGAGGACCGCCTCGGCCTCAGCGCGCGTGCGGCCCGTCCAGAGAGCGACGAGCCGCCCGTCGCGCACGGCCTCCGTCAGCCGTCCGGACGCGGACCGCGGGCGGAAGCCGGCGGCCACGAGCACGTTCGTGTCGAGAACCGCGCGGGCGGTGGCGGGGAGCACGGCGGGAGGGGAGGGCGGGGGAGTCTAGCCCCGCCGGCCCTCGCTAGAACGTGAACGCGTGGACCTCGCGGCCGTCGAACGCGCCGCCGCCGTCGGCCTCGCCGGGCTGGAAGGTGCCCTGGAACGTCCGCGCCGACCCGCGCACGGTGACCGTCACGACGAACGGGACGGGCGCCGTGACCCCGCAGGCCGACCAGTAGTCGACCCGGACGGGGTAGCGGCCGGCCGAGGGCGTCGCGCCCTCGGGCCACGCGATGTTCTCGTTGTCGACGCGGTCGAGCCCGCAGGCGGCGTTCGAGTCGAGGTCCAGCGCGCCGCCGGTCTCGCCGACGTCGTTGCCGTAGTAGATGTCCTCGCCCTCGGGCGTCTCGAGGTGGAGGTCGAGGTCGACTGGGGCGTTCCAGTTCAGGCTTACCTGGATCTGGCCCGAGGCGTTGGCCTCGGCGTTGACCGTGAGCGTCCGGCGGACGACGCCGCTGACGACGCCGTCGGTCTCGGTCGCGAGGAGGAGGACGTAGCTCGTGGCGGTGTCCTCGCCGTTCGTCGTCACGACGAGCGTCGTGGTGCCGGCGCTCGGGAGCGGGGCCTCGTAGCGCCCGCCCTCGCCCTCGACGCCGACGAAGATCCGGTCGGCGCCGTTCGGGGTCAGGCCGAACAGGGCGGAGCCGCCGCGGACGACCTGGGTGCCGCCCTCGACGCCCGGCGCGGCGCCCGTCCCATCGGTCGGGACGTCGTCGTCGACGAGGGTGGCCGGGGTCGTGCCGACCTGGACCGCGGTGAGGACGTCGGCGAGCGAGGGGCTGCCGCCGCCGAACGCGTCGCAGCCGGCGAGGCCGACGAGGAGGAGCCCGAACAGGAGCGGGCGGAGCGGGGAGGGGGTGGGCATCGGGGTGCGTGAGGGGGCACCCCGAGAGACGGGAATCCGGCCGGCGGACCGTCACCCGGGGCGCCCCCTCGCTCCCCGTGTCCTCACGCCATCTCGCGCGTCGGCCCGGCGGCGCGGACGGCGTCCGAGACGTTCTCGCGGTACTTCTCGAAGTTGTCCGCGAACATCTCCGCGAGCTCGCGGGCCTTGGCGTCGTAGGCCCCGGTGTCCGCCCAGGTCTGGCGGGGGTGGAGGACCGCGTCGGGGACGCCGTCGATGGCGACGGGCACCTCGAGGCCGAAGACCGGCTCGGGCTCCGTCTCGACGCTGTCGAGCTCGCCCGCGAGGGCCGCGTCGACCATCCGGCGCGTGTGCGCGAGCTTCATCCGCTCGCCCGTGCCGTACGGCCCGCCGGTCCACCCCGTGTTGACGAGGAAGACGCGGGCGCCGGTCCGCTCGATCCGCTCGCCGAGCATCGCGGCGTAGCGCGACGGCGGGAGGACCATGAACGGCTCGCCGAAGCAGGCCGAGAACGTCGCCTTCGGCTCCGTCACGCCGCGCTCGGTCCCGGCCACCTTGGCCGTGTAGCCGCTGAGGAAGTGGTACTGGGCTTGGTCGGGCGTCAGCTTCGAGATGGGGGGGAGCACGCCGAAGGCGTCGGCCGTGAGGAAGACGACGGTCTCCGGGACGCCGCCCATCCCGTCGGGGCTCGCGTTCGGGATCTGGTAGATCGGGTACGAGAGGCGCGTGTTCTGCGTGACCGTCGCGTCGTCGAAGTCGATCGTGCGGTCCGGGTTCAGGACGACGTTCTCGACGAGCGTCCCGAACTCGCGCGTGGTCTGGAAGATCTCGGGCTCGGACTCGGGGCTGAGCTTGATGGCCTTCGCGTAGCACCCGCCCTCGAAGTTGAACACGCCCTCGTCGCTCCAGCCGTGCTCGTCGTCGCCGATGAGCACGCGGCGCGCGTCGGCGGAGAGCGTCGTCTTGCCCGTCCCCGAGAGCCCGAAGAAGACGGCCGTGTTCCCGCCGCCGACGGCCTCGTTGGCCGAGCAGTGCATGGGGAGGACGCCCTTGTCCGGGAGCACGTAGTTGAGCGCCGAGAAGATCGACTTCTTGATCTCGCCGGCGTAGTTCGTCCCGCCGATGAGGACCAGCCCGCGCCCGAGGTGGAGGAGGACGAACGTCGACGAGTTCAACTCCTGGTTGATCTTGTCGGTCGCCTTGAAGTCGGCGAGGTCGAGCACGGTGTAGTCCGGCTCGAAGCCCTCCAGCTCCTCCTCGCTGGCCGGCCGGAGGAACATGTTGAAGGCGAACATCGAGTGCCACGCCTTCTCGGTGATGACCCGGACCTTGACGCGGTAGCGCGGGTCGGCGCCGGCGTAGCAGTCGCGGACGAAGACCTCGCGGCCGGTCGCGTAGCGCACCATCGCCGCGTGGATCGTGTCGAACGAGTCCTCCGAGATCGGCCTGTTCACGTCGCCCCACGCGACGTGCTCCTCGCTCGACGGCTCCCGGACGATGAACCGGTCGTTGGGGGAGCGGCCGGTGTGCGGGTCGGTCCGCGTGGCGAGCGGGCCGCCCTCGGTCAGGCGGCCCTCGCCGCGCCGGATCGAGAGCTCCGCCAGCCGGGCGGGCGGGAGGTTGTAGAAGACGGTCTGGGTCCGGCCGAGGCCGAGGGCGTCGAGGTGGTGGAGGACGCGGTCCGGGGCGTTCATGCGACGGGGTCGGGGCGCTGGAAGCGCTTCCGATTTGGGGGGACGAAGAGCGCCTGTCGGGGCAAATCTACGGTTCCACCTCCGGCAGCGGTCCGGGGGAGGGCCCCAACGCCCGTTATCTTCGCCCCACCCGTTACGGGTCCACACCCCGCTTTTTCGCCCCGGATGCCCCGATCTCTACGCGCCCTGGCGCTCGTCGCGCTCGCCCTCGTCTCCGCCGCGCCGTCGGCCCAGGAGCCCATCGTGTTCCGCCCCGACGCCGCGACGTTCCAGTACTCCGAGGACCAGTCGCTCGTCGAGCTCTACCTCTCGTTCCGCGCGGCGACGCTCCCGTTCGGGCCGGCCGCGACCGGGTTCGAGGCCGTCGTCCCAACCCACATCGTGGTCCGCCCCGTGGCGCAGGCGGCGCCGTCCGGCGCCGAGGCCACGCCGGCCTACGACCGGACGCTCCCGTTCGCCTATGCCGTCGGGGACACGACCGAGCTCACGTCGAGCCAGGTGTTCATCGAGCAGGTCCGCCTCGCGGTCGCGCCGGGCGAGTACGAGGTCGACGTGACGCTGATGCCGGAGGGCGAGCAGGAGGTCCGCGCGCTCCTCAACCTGACCGTCCCGGACTACGCCGAGGCCCAGGGGACCGCGATCTCCGCCGTCCAACTGGCGACCCGGATCCGCCCGACCTCCGACCCGACGGACCCGCTCGCCAAGAGCGGGCTCTCGATCCGGCCCAACCCCGACGCGTTCTACGGCGGCGACGGCGCCGCCGTGCGCTACTACGCCGAGGTCTACGGCCCGCCGGGCGACGTCGAGGACTACACGCTCGTCTCGTTCGTCGCCGAGAGCGCGACGGGCGCCGCGCTGCCGGACCACGAGGAGCGCCTCGAGCGGACGGCCCGCGAGGTCGACGTCATCGCGGGGCAGATCGACGTGAGCACGCTGCCCAGCGGGATCTACTACCTCCGCCTGGTCGCGCTCAACGAGGCGAACGAGGCTGTCGCCGAGCAGAGCAAGCGGTTCTTCGTCATCAACCCGGACGTGGCCCCGGTCGCCGTCGGCAACGCGATGTCGTTCGAGGAGACGCTCTACGCCGCGATGGGCGAGGAGGAGCTCCTGCAGAACCTCGCCCACGCCCGGGTGATCGCGACGGGCCGGGAGGAGGCCCAGATGGCCGCGCTCACCACCGACGACGAGCGCCGCGCCTTCCTCGCCACCTTCTGGGCGACGCGCGACGAGGACGGGATCCCGTCCGTGAACCAGGCCCGGCAGACGTTCTACAACCGGCTCCGCGTGGTGAGCCAGCGGTTCAACGAGTTCGGGCAGGAGCCGTACGAGACCGACCGCGGGCGGATCTTCCTGACCTACGGCCCGCCGACGGAGATCGACCGCCGGCCGTTCGAGGCCAA
>CAXRFJ010000228.1:0-9347 GCA_964229475.1 Rubrivirga sp. | reverse complement strand
GTCGAGCGTCGTCGTGGACGGCCGCTCGTACTCGGTGCCGATGGCCTCCTCGTCGGGGGGGTACAGCGTCGGCGGCGGGTAGTCGGGAGGAGGGGGCGCGTCCGGGAGATGTTAGCGCGCAGCTCGGGGACGCGGCCGAGGCGGGCGGGCCGGCGTTACAACGCCTCGATCCGGAGGAGCGTCCCGTCGACGTCGCGGAGGTAGATGGCCGACGGCGTCTCGGTGTACTGGATGCCCTGGAGGTCCAGGCGGGCGCGGAGCAGGGTGACCGTCCGGCGCGGCATGCCGAACGCCAGCTCGTGGACGCCCCGGGCCGAGTCGTCGGCCGACTCCACGAGCTCGAACACCTGGTGCCCCTCGGCGTCGAGCATCTGGGCCCGCGGCTGGGCCGTGATCGGGTGGACGCCCAGCCCTCCGAGCGTCAGCCCCAGCGCGGTGACGTAGAAGTCCAGCGCCTCGTCGAACCGGGTCGTGCGGACGCAGACGCTGCGGAGCCAGATCGCCGAGCTCGGCTTGCGGAGGGCGCGCTCGGCCTGGCGGTATGCGGAGTCGAGCGCGGCGGAGGTGGGAGACATGGGGCGGACGTGCCGGGGTGTGGGAGAGAGCGACGGCCAGTCTCTTCCACCGCGTGTGCCACCGCGACCGGCGGCCATTCACCGGTCACAGGTGGAACGTTCTGTCCCAGATGCCCCGCCCTAAACCATCGGGCCCGCGTCGTCGGGTGCCGACCCGTCGTCGGCCGCCGATACCGGCCCGTCGTCGGCGTCATTCCGAGACCCGCCGACCCGCCCGGGACCGGACCCCGCCCGCCGTCAGCTACATGAAGCCGAGCGTCATCCGGGCCTCGTCGCTCAGCATCTCCATCGAGTACGACGGGACGAACACGAGGTCGATCTTGGCGTGGGCCACGCCCTCCAGCGCGTTGACGCCCTGCTCGACCTCCGCCGGGAGGGTCTCGGCGGCGGGGCAGTTGGGCGCCGTGAGCGTCATCGTGACCGTCACGTCCTTGCCCTCCGCGTCGGCGGCGTCCTCGATGGTCCAGCCGTAGATCAGGCCGAGGTCCCAGATCGGGACCGGGATCTCCGGGTCGTAGATGGTCCGCATGACCTGGACCATCCCGTCCTCGAGCTCGGAGAAGTCGTCGGCCTCGCGGCCGTCGCGGAGGAAGTCGCGCTCCATGGGTCGTTGAACGTGCGGGGTGGAGGGTGGAACGTTCAACGCCGCACGTTCAACGTTCCACTCGGCTACTTGAGCCGCTCGGCGATGCGGGCGTCGAGGTGGTCGCGGACGGCCTCGACGGGCACCATCTCCACGACGTCGTGGGCGAAGGCGTAGAGGAGCATGGCCCGCGCGTCGGCCTCGGAGACGCCGCGGCTGCGGAGGTAGAACACGTGCTCGGGCTCGATGGCGCCGGTCGTCGAGCCGTGCGAGCACTTGACGTCGTCGGCATAGATCTCGAGCTCGGGCTTCGAGTAGTGGTGCGCGTCGGGGGAGAGGACGACGCCCTGGCTCTGCTGGTACGCGTTCGTCTGCTGGCCCTCGCGCTGGACGAACACCTTGCCGTTGAAGACGCCCGTGCCCTGGTCGTAGATGATCCCCTTGAACAGCTCGTTCGACTCGCAGCCCGGGGCCACGTGGTCGATGAGCGTGTTCGTGTCGACGTGCTCGGCGCCGTGGCAGATGTAGAGCCCGCCGATCGTGGCGTTGCCGCCCTCGCCGGCCGGGACCATCACCGAGTTGTTGCGGACCGTCCCGGCGGCGAACGTGAACGTCAGCGTCGAGACCGTCGAGTCGCGCTCCTGGTAGCTCTGGACGTGGGTGACGGCGTTGGCCTCGTCGCCCTCGTCCTGGATCCGGACGTGGGTGACGTTCGCGGCCGGCCCGGCCACGATCTCCGTGAGGTCGTTGCGGAACGTCGCCGCGTCGCCGCGGACGACGTAGGTCTCGATGACCTTGACCTCGGCCGTCTCGCCGACCACGACGAGGTTGCGGCCCTGGACGAACGTCGGCGTGTCCGCCGTGAGGACGTTGACGACGTGGATCGGACGCTCGAGGGCGACGCCCTTCGGCACGTGGACGTAGACGCCGTCGAGCGACAGCGCGGCGTTGAGGGCCGCGAACGCGTCGCGCTCGACGCGGACGTGCGCGCCGAACGTGTCGGCGAGGGCGTCCGGCGACTGCCGCGCGGTCTCGGCGAGGCTGGCGACGGTGACACCCTCCGGCAGGCCGCCGAGGTCCGACGCCTCGGCGTCGAACCGGCCGTTGACGACGACGACGCGGACGGCGTCGAGCCCGTCGATCCGGGCGGCCTCCAGGTCCGCCTCGGTCGCCGAGGCGGGCGCGGCCGGGGCGTAGTCGGGCTTGAGCGCGGGCCGGAGGTCGGTGTACCTCCAGGCCTCGTCGCGGGTGGAGGGCAGCCCGGCGGCCTCGAACGCGTCCTTCGCAGCCGTGCGGCGGACGGCGAACGGGTCGGGCGCGCCGTCGCCGGAGAACGCGCCCTCCAGCGCCTCCGTCGCGTGGCGGAGCAGGGCGGGGGCCTTTTCGAGGTCGATCATCGGGATGCAGTTACGTATTGCGTGTTGCGTACTCGGGTGGCGGCTCCGTGCTGGGGCGGGGCCACGCAACACGGAACACGCAACAGGTCCGCTATGCGGCGACGGAGGACTCCTCGATCAGCCAGTCATAGCCCTTCTCCTCGAGCTCCTCGGCCAGCTCCGGGCCGCCCGAGCGGACGATCCGGCCGCCGACGAGGACGTGCACCTTGTCCGGCGTGATGTAGTTGAGGAGGCGCTGGTAGTGCGTGATGAGCACGAACGCGCGGTCCTGGGAGCGGAGCTTGTTGACGCCCTCCGACACGATCCGGAGCGCGTCGATGTCGAGGCCCGAGTCGGTCTCGTCGAGGATCGCGAGGCGCGGGTCGAGCATGGCCATCTGGAAGATCTCGGCGCGCTTCTTCTCGCCGCCCGAGAACCCCTCGTTGACCGAGCGCTGCGTGAGCTTCGGGTCGAGGTTGACGAACTCGGCCTTCTCACGCATCAGCTTGAGGAAGTCGCCGACGGAGAGCGGCTCCTGCTTCCGGTGCTCGCGGACCGAGTTGACGGCCGTGCGGAGGAACTGGTGCGTGCTCACGCCGGGGAGCTCGACCGGGTACTGGAACGCCAGGAAGAGCCCCTCACGGGTCCGCTCCTCGGGGTCCATCTCGAGGAGGTCCTCGCCGTCGAAGCTGACCGAGCCCTCGGTGATCTCGTAGTCGTCGCGGCCGGCGAGCACGCTCGCGAGCGTCGACTTGCCGGACCCGTTCGGGCCCATGATCGCGTGGACCTCGCCGGGGTGGACGTCGAGCGAGAGCCCCTTGAGGATCTCGTGGTCCTCGACGGAGACGTGGAGGTTGTTGACAGAAAGGAGGGACATGAGGAATTCGGGATAGAGGGATTCGGGGGAGGGCGCTGCGAACGCGGGAGAGGCCGCAGCGCCTCCATCCCGCGTCCCTGACCTTCTTACCCCACGGAGCCTTCGAGCTGGACGGAGAGCAGCTTCTGCGCCTCGACGGCGAACTCCATCGGGAGCTTGGCCAGGATCTCCTTGGCGTAGCCGTTGACGATGAGGTTGAGCGCGTCCTGCTCCGAGATCCCGCGGGCCTGGCAGTAGAACATCTGGTCCTCGCCGACCTTCGAGGTCGTCGCCTCGTGCTCGACCTGGGCCGTGTCGTTGTGGATCTCGATGTACGGGAACGTGTGGGCCCCGCACTGGTCGCCGATGAGCAGCGAGTCGCACTGGCTGAAGTTCCGCGCGTTCTCGGCCTTCTTGTTCACACGGACGAGCCCGCGGTACGAGTTGTTGGAGCGGCCGGCCGAGATGCCCTTCGAGATGATCGTGCTCCGGGTGTTCTTGCCCAGGTGGATCATCTTGGTCCCGGTGTCGGCCTGCTGGAAGTCCTTGGTGAACGCCACCGAGTAGAACTCGCCGACGCTCCCGTCGCCCTTGAGGATGCAGGACGGGTACTTCCAGGTGATCGCCGAGCCGGTCTCGAGCTGGGTCCAGGTCACCTTCGAGTTGCGGCCGGAGCAGAGAGCCCGCTTGGTCACGAAGTTGTAGACGCCGCCGGCGCCCTCGGCCGAGCCGGGGTACCAGTTCTGGACCGTCGAGTACTTCACCTCGGCGTCGTCGTGGGCGATGATCTCGACGATGGCCGCGTGGAGCTGGTACTCCTCGCGCATCGGGGCCGTGCAGCCCTCCATGTAGCTCACGTAGCCGCCGTCCTCGCAGACGATCAGCGTCCGCTCGAACTGGCCCGTGTTGGCCTCGTTGATCCGGAAGTACGTCGAGAGCTCCATCGGGCAGCGGACGCCCTTCGGGATGTAGCAGAAGCTCCCGTCCGAGAACACGGCCGAGTTGAGCGCAGCGTACAGGTTGTCCGTGTAGGGGACCACCTTGCCCATGTTGGCCTTCACCAGCTCGGGGTGGTTCTGGACGGCCTCCGAGAACGAGCAGAAGATGATGCCCTGCTTGGCGAGCTCCTCCTTGAACGTTGTGCCGACGGACACCGAGTCCATGACGGCGTCGACGGCGACGCCGGCGAGGGCGGCCTGCTCGCGGAGCGGGATGCCCAGCTTCTCGAAGTCCGCCAGGATCTCGTCCGGGACGTCGTCGAGCGAGTCGTACTTGGCCTTCTTGCCGGGCGCCGCGTAGTAGTAGGCGTCCTGGTAGTCGATGCTCGGGACGTTGAGGTGGGCCCAGTTCGGCTCGTGCCCCTCGTCGAGCAGCTTGAAAAAGTGCCGGAGCGCCTTGAGGCGGAACTCGAGGAGCCACTCGGGCTCCTCCTTCTTGGCCGAGATGAACCGGACGGTCTCTTCGGAGAGCCCCTTCGGCGCCTTGTCCGACTCCACGTTCGTGGTGAAGCCGTACTTGTAGCCCTGCTCGGCGACGTCCTCGAAGAAATCGTGTTCTGTGTAGGTCGGCATGGGCGGTGTGTCGTGTCCGGTTGGCAACCGGGCGGGAGGGGGGCTGTTCCGCTAAGACGGGCTGAAGCGCGGCGGCCGTACCATGGCCGGCGTGAACCCCGTTGGAAGGCGGAGCTCGGGCTCGCTTCGCAAGTTCGGGATGGGGGCCGGCGAGTGCCCCCCCGCGGGGTGAAGCGTCCCCGAAAGCCTGTTGTCA
The DNA here is from genome assembly GCA_964229475.1 of Rubrivirga sp. Taxonomy (GTDB): domain Bacteria; phylum Bacteroidota; class Rhodothermia; order Rhodothermales; family Rubricoccaceae; genus Rubrivirga. The sequence goes on along the minus strand of CAXRFJ010000228.1, from coordinate 4,190 downwards.
CACCCTCCGACCGCCATGACCGAGACCGCCCCGTTCGCCATCACCGCGCGCGCCCGCCAGCGGCTGGCGGCCGTCGCCGTCGCCGAGGGCGTCGACCTCGGCGACACGTTCCTCCGGGTCGCCGTCGTGCCGGGCGGCTGCTCGGGCCTGACCTACGACCTCGGCTGGGACACCGTGGCCGGCCCCGCCGACGAGACGGTCGAGGTCGACGGCCTCCGCCTCGTGCTCGATCCCCGCTCGCTCGTGACCGTCGAGGGGACGACGCTCGACTTTTCCGACGGGCTCGAGGGCAAGGGCTTCCACTTCGACAACCCGCAGGCCACCCGGACGTGCGCTTGCGGCGAGTCGTTCTCCCTGTGACCCGGGCCCTGCTGGTCGCGACGCTCGTCGGCCTTGGCGCCTGTGCGGACGCGCCGGACGACCCCGCAGCGGGGTCCCGGACCGTCCACCCGGCGCCGGGCCTGGAGGCCGACGCCTCGGCCCGCGCCATGCCGGCGACCGACCCGGAGAGCGTCGACGCGGCGACGGGCCGGCTGCTCGCCTACATCGGCGCGCACGCCGAGGGGGCGGAGGCCGCCGACACGCTGTGGTCGCCCTCCGGCGTGCCCGAGGGCGCCGACGTCTCGGCCGAGCCGTTCCGCCGGCCCGGCCGGCGGGTGGTCGGGGCCACCGTCGACGCGCCGAGCGAACCGGAGGGCGCGGCCGGGTCGGTCTACGTCGACGTGCCCCTCACGCTGGTGACGCGCACCGACGAGGGGACGACCGAGACCCTCCGGCTCCGGTACACGCTGCGTCGGGTCAACGGGGTGCCGGGGGCGGACCCGGCCGACGCGCGCTGGCACATCGACTCCGTCGCCGCGGAGTAGGGCCAAAAAAGAAGCCCGCTGGCCTTACGGGGCCAGCGGGCTCAGCGGTGGGACGTGGGACGGCACGTCATCACCTGTGCCCAATGAACGGCGTATACCGGAAACGGGTGCCCACCCCGTCACGCTTTGGAGCGTCTTCACGTCAGGTGTAGGGTTTCCCTGACGGGGCCTTCCGCGCAAACCATTAATTCAGGCTCGGATTGCACGACTGCCGACGCGATCCGGAGATGTCGTGAAGCCGGGGCGGACGGCCGGTCGGGTAGCCTAACTGTGCTACGTCCGGCTTTTTCTTCACTTACGGGTCCACGTGATCCGGTCGCCCTGGACGAGGCCGAGCCGTCGCGAGTACCCCGCCGGAACCTCGACGACGAACTGGGTCGGACCGTCGGAGAAGACGTTGTCGAGGGAGTAGGGCGTCGTGTTCTCCGCGATGTTGAGGAGCGTCGAGTCCGCGGCGTAGAACTGGATGTCGAGCGAACGGGACGTGTTGGCCATGTAGAACGCCTGCTCCTCGGCGGACGGGAAGATGAACAGCATCCCCGTGTCGTCGGGGATCTCGTCCCGCTGCATGAGGCCCCGGCCCCGGGCGGAGTCGGTGTCGGCGATCTCGATGTCGATGGTGCGGAGCGTGTCGGAGCCCCGGACGAAGCTCAGCGTGCCCTCGATGTCGAACGGGATCGACGCGGACGCGCGGGGCTCCGAGGGCGGGGCCTCCGGCTCGGGGCAGCCGAACAGGACGAGGGCGAGGAGGGCGAACGGGAGGGCGCGCATGACGACGAGGGGGGACCCCGAAAGCTAGCCCACGAGCCGGAGCGCCACGGCGTCGGCGACGGCGGCGCCCTCCACCGTGAGCCGGACCCGGTCGGGCCCGACGTCGAGGAGGCCCGCGCCCTCGAGCGCCGCCAGCTCGGCGCGCCGGTCGGTGAGGAGGTCGACGCCGTAGTCGCGCTCGAGCCGGTCGAGGTCGAGGCCCTCCTCCAGCCGGCGCAGCCCGAGGAGCACCGCCTCGTCGGCCAGCTCGTCGGGGCCGATCTGCTCGCGCCACTCGACGGGGCTCTGGCCGCCGAGGAGGAGGCCCTGCCAGCGCCCGAGGTGGGCCACGTCGGCCCAGCGCCAGCCGCGGCTGCGCGTCTCGCGCCAGAACGAGTGCGCGCTCGGCCCGATCCCGATGACGGTGTCGTGGGCCCAGTAGCTCTGGTTGTGCCGGCTCCGGCGGCCCGGCCGCGCGAACGACGAGATCTCGTAGTGCTCGAAGCCGTGCTCGCCGAGGTAGTCGTGCGTGAAGAGGTACCGCTGGCGGAGCGTCTCGTCGCCTTCGGGGACGACGCGGCCGAGGCGCACCAGCTTGTGGAGCGGCGTCCGCTCCTCGACCGTGAGGCTGTACGTCGAGACGTGGGCGGCGCCGAGGCGGACGGCCTTCTGGAGGTTCGCGCCCCAGTGCTCGAACGGCTGGTCGGGGACGCCGAAGATGAGGTCGACCGAGACCTCGCCGATCTCGGCCACGGCGGCCTCGACGCCGGCCTCGGCCTCCCGCGCGTCGTGGGCGCGGTTCATGAACCGGAGGTCGTCGTCGAAGAACGACTGGACGCCCAGCGAGAGGCGCGTCACCCCGACGTCGCGGGCCGCGCGGAGCCAGGCCGCGCCCTCGGGCCCCGCGAGGTCCTCGGGGTTGGCCTCGACGGTCACCTCCTCCAGGCCCGCCGTGTCGAAGTGGTCGTGCGCCGCGCCGATCACGGCCGCCAGCGCCGACGGCGTGAGCAGGGACGGCGTCCCGCCGCCGAGGTAGAGCGTCCGGAGCGGCGCCCGCTCGCGGTACTCGTGCCCGAGGCGCTCGGCCTCGATCGCGACCGCGCGCGTGAACGGGCCTTCCTCCCGGCGCGTCGTGGTGAAGTAGAAGTCACAGTAGACGCAGCGCTGCGAGCAGAAGGGGACGTGGACGTAGAGGCCAGCCACAGGGGGGTCGATATTCCGGGCCCCCTGTACCGCCGTCCCCCGTCATGGGTGCCCTCGCCGACCGAGCCATCGCCGCCGCCGAACGCCAGACCGGCTGCGACATGCCCTACCTCCGCACCCTGGCCGACGCGTCGGGCGGCGCGTTCGCCCGGTGGATGCTGACGGCGCCCGCGGCCCAGTACCGCACGCGCGCGCCGCTGGACGCGTGGCACCTCGCCCGCCTCGGGGCGACCGTCGCCCAGGACTGCGGGACGTGCGTCCAGCTGGTCGTGACCGTCGCCCAACGCGACGGCGTCTCGGCGACGACGCTCCGCCAGGCCCTCGACGCGCCACACGACCTCTATGGCGACGCCCGCGCGGCCTACGCCTTCGGCCACGCCGTCACCACCGGGTCCGACGACGTGGCCGGCCGCGTCGCCGAGGTCGAGGCCCTGTTCGGCCACGAGGCCCACGTCGAGCTGGCGATGGCGGTCGCGCTCTGCCAGATCTACCCGGCGATCAAGCGGGGGCTGGGGCAGTCGCTCGCGTGCTCGCTCGTGACGATCGAAATGGAGTAGGGGGGCGCGAGTGATAGGGGGCGGCGAGTTCGGCGAGTCCTGGGTCGCCCGCCGTCCCGGACCCGCGTACCCTGCCCGACCCGTTGACCCCGCGAACCGTCTCCCCCCGTGCTCGACTTCGCCCGCCTCGCCGGCCAGATCGCCGACTTCGCGACCTACCGCGTGGAAGAGGACCGCGCCCACGCCGGCCGCCTCGACCGTGCCCTCGCCGCCCTCGACGAGTGCGCGTCGGGCTGGGAGGCGCTGTGTGAACGGGCCGAGGGCCTGTCGAGCGGTCCGCTCCGCGCGCTGCCCCGGACGCGCCCCGACGGGCGCCACGCCTGCGGGCCGCGCCCGGCGACGGTGACCGTCGTCGCGACGGACGGCTCGCAGATCTTTCCGGACCGCCACGTCGACCCGGCGTGCTACCTCCTCAACGTCGGCCGCGTCGCGATCCACTACGGCACGCTCGACCCGCCCCTCATCCGCGCCGAGCCGACGCTCCGCTACCGCCAGCAGGACCTGGCCGACCTCGCCGAGGACGACACCGAGGCCTCGCCGCTCGACGTGACCTCCGAGGTCGTCTCCGCCCTCCGCGACGAGCTCGAGCTCCGCTGGCTGTTCGACACCGCCGAGGAAGAGCGCCGGAGCGGCCGCGACGTCGTCGCGATGGCCGACGGGACGCTCATCCGGTGGATGCTGCGCGGGATGAAGAACCGCCGGCTCGAGACCCAACTCCTGAGCCGCTACGTCGCCGAGCTCGACCGCGTCCGCGAGGCCGGGATCCCGGTCTGCTCGTACGTGTCACGCCCGGCCAACGCCGAGGTCGTCAACC
>CAXRFJ010000227.1:0-2221 GCA_964229475.1 Rubrivirga sp. | reverse complement strand
GCCGGCGTGCCGAGCACGAGGTCGCCGCCGGCGCCGAGGCGGATCGTCCCGTCGACGAGGCCCTCGACGACCTCGAGCAGGCGGCGGGAGGCGTCGTTGGCCGGGTCGCCCAGCCCGATGACGAGCGTGGCGCCCTGCTCGCGGAGCGCGCCGACGAGCCCGGCGAACGCCTCGTGGAACCGCTCGAACGTGTCGAACTGGACGAGCGGCGTAAAGTCCTCGATCACCACCCGGGCCGGCTTGTCGGAGGCGACGAGCCCGACGAGGTCGCGGTACGACTTGGCGAGCCCCTCGGGCCCGCGGGCGGCGAGGTCGGCGGCCTTCGGGATGCGGAGGAGCCGGAGCTTCTTCTCGGCGTGGGCCCTGGCGAGGTCGATCCCGACCTCCCGGCCGACGGCCACCAGCTCCTCGGGGGGGCGCGGCGAGATGACGAGGCTCCGCTCGCCCGCCTCGACGGCGGCGCGGACGGTCTGGAGGGCGAGGGCGGAGCGCCCGGCGCCGGCCCGGCCGACGAGGAGGTAGGCGCGGCCGGCGGCGAGGCCGCCCCACTGGCGGTCGACGGCGTCGAGGCCGGAGGGCGAGGGCGTGGGGGCGATCATGGGTCGGAGAGAGTCGCGCCCGCAGGAGCAACAAAGGGCGTGCCACGGAGGGCGCGCCGGACTCCGGTCGCCAGAAACGCCCGGCGCCCGGACCCGGCGGGGCGACTCGTAGCCCCGCGGGCCGTCCCGTAACCCCCGCCCGGGGCCGGGGGTCCCGCCGCTCCCGGCGGCCCCTCCAGGCACGGAGAGCGTCACCGCCCGACGACGCCCGGGCGGCCCATCGGGCCGGGCTACCTTGCGGGCCCCTCGCCTGCCCGACGCATGGACGCCGACCTCCGCTCGATCCAGGACGCCCGCGACGCCGTCCGCCGCGCCTCCGCCGCCCAGAAGCAGTTCAAGACGGCCGACCAGGCGACGGTCGACCGGGTCGTGGCGGCCATGGTCGAGGCCGGGGCCGCCGAGGCGAAGCGGCTCGGGCAGCTCGCCCACGACGAGACCGGCTTCGGGAAGCCCGAGTCGAAGGAGCAGAAGAACCTGTTCGCCACGCGGACGCTGGCCGAGCGGATGGCCGGCATGAAGACGGCCGGCATCGTGGAAAAAAGTGCCGACGGGAGCACGTGGACCGTCGCCACGCCGATGGGCGTCGTCGCCGCGCTCGTCCCGTCGACGAACCCGACGGCGACGGCCTACTACAAGGCGATCATCGCGGCCAAGGCCCGGTGCGGCATCGTGATGAGCCCGCACCCGAGCGCGCGGCGGTGCACGGGCGAGGCGCTCCGCGTCGTCGCCGAGGCGGCCTACGCGGCGGGCGCGCCGGAGGGCCTGTTCGGCTGCCTCGGGCAGGGCGAGGCCGGCGTCACGCTGGCCGGCACGAACGCGCTCCTCGAGCACGACCTCGTCGACGTCATCCTCGCGACGGGCGGCGGGCCGATGGTCCGCGCGGCGTACTCCAAGGGGAAGCCGGCCTACGGCGTCGGGAGTGGCAACGTGCCCGCGTACGTCGACCGGAGCGCGAACGTCGAGAAGGCCGCGGCCGACATCCTCACGGGCACGTCGTTCGACTGGGGCACGCTGTGCTCGACCGAGCGGTCCGTCGTCGCCGACAGCCCGATCCGCCAGCGGCTCCTCGACGCGCTGAAGCAGCGCGGCGGCCACGTCTGCTCGGCGGAGGAGACGCGGAAGCTCCGCGCCGTCGTCAAGCCGGGTGGCCGGTTCAACACTGACATCGTGGGCCAGAGCCCGCGCCGGATCGCCGAGATGGCCGGGTTCTCCGTCCCCGACTCCGCCCGCGCGCTCATCGCCGAGGTCGACGCCGTCGGGCCCGACGAGCCGCTCTCGATGGAGACGCTCTCGCCCATCCTCTCGTTCTACGCCGCCGACGGGTGGGAGGCCGGCTGCGAGCGGTGCATCGAGATCTTGGAGTTCGGGGGGATCGGGCACACGCTCGCGCTCCACGCCACGGCCGACCGCGTGATCGAGCAGTTCGCGATCAAGAAGCCGTCGATGCGGATCGTGGTGAACACGGTCGCCGCGCTCGGCTCCGTCGGCATGACGACGGCGCTCTTCCCGGCGATGACGCTCGGGCCGGGCACGCTCGGCGGCTCGATCACGAGCGACAACGTGACGCCGCTGCACCTCGTCAACCTCAAGCGCGTCGCGTTCGAGACGGCCCCGCTCAACGA
>CAXRFJ010000226.1:0-2778 GCA_964229475.1 Rubrivirga sp. | reverse complement strand
CCGCCAGCGCGTCGGCGGCCTCGGCCTGCCGCTCGCGGACGCCCATCCGGCCGGCGGCGTCGGACGGGGTCGGGCTGCCGCCGTGGACGGCGCCGCTCGCGTCGGTCCACGCGCCCTCGCGCGTCACGAACCGGGCGACGGGGTACGCGTCGCGCAGCGACCGGGCCTGGACGAGCGAGTCGACGACGAACGTGTTGCCGAGGAGCGCCTGGAGGAGCGGCCGGTACCGGTCGTCGGCGCGGGCGAGGTCGAGCGCGGGCGTCGTGCCCGGCGGGACCGGCGACCGCTCGGCCGGCGCCTTGCCGATGCGGGAGAGCACGAGGAACGTCGCCCGGCCCCGGTCGGCGGCGCGGAGCCGGCCGATGGCGGCGTCGGCCGCGTCCTCGTCCGGGACGACGAGCGCCTGCGACCACGTGCCGAGTGCGGCGTCGAGCGCCAGCCGGTCGGCCTCCTTCGCGCCGACGACCTCCGCCAGGAGGGGCGCCTCGACGTCGGGGTGGGCGGCGAGGAACGCCACGGCGTCGTCGCCCTCCGGGCCCGCCTCGACGAGCGTCTGGAGGAGGTCGGCCTCGGCCTTGGCGGCCTGGGCCGCGGCGCGGGCCCGCTGGCGGTCGGCGTCGGCGGCCTCGAACGCGTCGCGCGCGGCGTCCCGGGCCTCGACGGCGTGCGTGAGGGCCGCGGTCGCGGCGTCGAGGGCCGTCTCTGCGGCGTCGAGCGGGGCGCGGTCGGTGTGCGCCTCCGGCGCCTCGGCCAGCTGCTGGCGCTCGGCGGCGACGCGCTCGGCATCCTGCGCGAGGAACGCGCGGCGGTCGCGGGCGCGCTCGACGGCCCGCTCGGCGTCGCGGAGCGCGGCCACGGCCTCCGCCGCCGTCGCCCGCGCGGACTGCGCCTTCTGCCGGGCCTGCTCGGCCGCGTCGCGCGCCTCGGTCCGCTCGCCCTCCGCCACCAGGAGCGCCGCGTCGCGCTCGGCGAGCGCGGCCTCGGCCGTCTCGATCCGCTCGGCGGCCTCCGTCTCCTCCCGCTCGGCGTCCGTCGCGCGGACCGCGTCGGCGTCGCGCTCGCGGGCGATCCGGTCGAGGGCCCGCCGCCCGGCCGACTGGCGCTCGTCGCCGAGGCGGATCTCGGCCTCCAGCTTCTGGACCGTCTCGGCGTGCGCCTGGAGCGCGCGCGCGGCGGTCGCCATGTCCTGTTCGAGCCCCACGAGTGCGGTCCGCGCCCCCTCGATCTGGGCCTCGCCGGCGGCCACCTTCGCGCCGAGCCCCTCCGCCTCGGTGCCCCGTTCCTGGACCGCGGCCTCGAGCCGGTCGCGTTCGTCCTGGAGCCGCGCCACGTCGTGCGCCGCGAGGGCCAGCTCGAGCCGGCGGAGGCGCGTCGCGAGGCGCTCGTGTCGGGCGGCCTTCTGCGCCTGGCGCGACAGCGAGCGGACCTGCTTGTCGACCTCCTCGATGATGTCGTCGAGGCGGGTGAGGTCGGCCTGGGTGCCGTCGAGCTTGCGGAGGGCCTGCGCGCGGCGGCGCTTGTACTTCGTCACGCCGGCGGCCTCCTCGAACAGCCGGCGGCGGTCGTCGGCCTGCTCCGAGAGGATGTCCTCGACCATCGAGAGCTCGATCACGGAGTAGGCTCCGGCGCCCATGCCGGTGTCCATGAACAGGTCGAGGATGTCGCGGAGGCGGCAGACCGTCCCGTTCAGGAGGTACTCCGAGTCGCCGTTTCGGTAGAGCCGGCGCGTGACCGTGACCTCCGAGTACTCCGTCGGGAGGACGCCGCGCGTGTTCTCGACCGTGAGGGAGACCTCGGCCATCCCGAGCGGCTTCTTCCCCGACGACCCGTTGAAGATGACGCCGGCCATCGACTCGCTCCGCAGCAGCCGCGACCGCTGCTCGCCGAGCACCCACCGCACGGCGTCGATCACGTTCGACTTGCCGCACCCGTTGGGCCCGACGATGGCCGTCACGCCGGGGGAGAAGTCCACGGACGTCTTCTGGGCGAAGCTCTTGAAGCCGTGGAGGTCGAGCCGGCTGAGGTACACGGGGCGGGATCCGGGGGAAGCCCGCAAGATATCGCCCGCCGGCCGCGGGCCGCGACGGGGGCGGGGCCGCAGCCGTGCCTCCTCGCAACCTCCCTCCGCGGACGCGACGACGACCTCGCGGCCCGCGCTCCCCCTCCGTCCCCGCGGCGCCGTGGCGGAGGCTCGCTCTCGTCCGGGTGCGGGGCGGCTCCTGAACAGGGCGAGGCGCGGGGTCCCACCACGGCCCCCGCGCCTCAGAGCCGCAGCGCAAGACGTCGTGCGGCGGCTTCCCTACACCCTACCTACGGCCCACTCGGCGAATCGTGTCGCCCGGCCGTCGGATTCACAAACGGGCGCCCGCCGCGGTTCGGGACCGCCGTGCGCCCGGTCGGCGGCCGAGACGAGGGCGGGCCGAAGTGGAAGGGACATAACGGGATGGGGCGAAAAGCCGTCGCCCCCTTGACCCGTCGGCGAGTTCGTCGATATCGTGAAGGCAACCGACCGGCGCCCTGCCTTGACCCGGATTCTCAACAACGCCAATCGCAATCCCGTCTCCCGGAGGAGGCGCGAGAGCCGGCGTGCGTTGGTCTAAGGCAGACCCCACACACCGATCCGAGCGGCCCCTCCACTCCTGGAGGGGCCGCTTTTTTTTGCCCGCCCCGCCCGACCCTCACCCCCCGGACCCATGTGCTCCATCCTCGGCCTCCTCGACCTCACCACCGACCCCGCCGCCGCGCGCCAGACGGCCGTCCGCCTCAGCGGCCTGCAGC
>CAXRFJ010000225.1:0-5058 GCA_964229475.1 Rubrivirga sp. | reverse complement strand
TCACGTCGCGCGCGACGCCGACGAGGCCGCGGGGCTGGCCGCCCCGCCCGGTGCGCGCGAGCACGCGGACCTCGAACGTCCGGTCGCCCACGTCGGCGGCCCAGGTCGCGTCGCCGCCCGCGAGCGCGGCGGCGACGCCGGCGGCGGCGCCCGGCGCGTCGGCGAAGAGGTCGACGGGGGGGCGGCCGGCCGCGGTCTCGGCGTCGAGGCCCAGGAGGTCGAGCGCGCGGCCCCGGCTCAGGATGAGGCGGCCCTTCGAGTCGGTGGCGAACACGGCGAGGGGCGCGAGGGCCAGCAGCGCCTCCACCGGCCCGTCGCCGGGGGCGGCCCGCTCCGCCGCGTCGCGGCGGCTCGACACGTCCTCCACCACGAACGCGCAGCGGGCGTCGCCCTCGGCGTCGACGATGGGCGAGACGGTCGCCGAGAGCGTGCGGCGGCCGCGGTCGGTCTCGACCTGGGCGTCGAAGGCCTGGGGGAGGCCCTCGGCGAGCGCGGCGCGCGAGGCCTCGAGCCACCGACGGGCGAGGTCGCGGCCGAGCCGCCCGCCCAGCCCCAGCTCCGACGCCCGCCGGCCCGCGACGGCGTCGGGCGTCGAGCCCAGCGCCCGCGCCGCGACGGCGTTGACGCGGACGAACAGGAGGTCGCTCTCGAGCAGCCGCGTCACGCCCATCCCCATCGGGGCGCCGTCGAAGAAGGCGGCGAGGTCGGCCTCGCGGTCGGCGAGCGAGCGGGCCGTCTCGACGCCCTGGAGCGACTGGCCGACCCACCGGGCGAGGGACTCGACGAGCGCGCGGTCGTCCTCGGAGAATGGCTTCGGCCGGGCGGCCCGGCCGACGCCGCTGAACGTCCCGACGCACCGGCCGCCGACGAACACGGGCGCGCCGAGGTAGGCCGCCGGGGCGTCGACGGCGAGCGGCGCCGCGGCGGCGTCCTCGACCGCGAACGGGCCGTCGGAGCGGGCCGTCACGGCGCAGAACGTGTCCCGGAGCGGGATCGACCGGACCGGCACGAGCGCGCCTGACGGGTCGTAGACGGTGTGCGGGACCCACCGGTCGTCCTCGACCCGGGCGAACGCCGCCCCGTCGAGCCCGAGCGCCTCGGCGGCCCGCTGGAGCGCGAGGTCGAGCCGGTCCTCGAACACGCCGGGGTGGACGGCCACCTCGTGGAGCAGGCGCCCGTGCACGCGGTCGCTGGGGACGGACCGGACGAGGCCGAGCGCCAGCTGGGCCGAGGTCGCGAACGCCTCGGTCCAGGCGGCGTCGGGCGCGCGGTCCTCGGGCGCGAGCACCAGGAGGACGCCCTCGCCGTCGCCGAGGCGGGCGCCGGCGGCGAACCGGGCGCCCTCGATGGCCCCCGCCACGTCGAGCAGGTCCACGCCGGCGCCGCCGAGTGACTCGGCCAGCGCGCGGAGCGCGACGGCGTCGCCGCCCCACGTCCCGACGGCGGCCACGACGTGGAGCGCGCCCCCCGCGTCGGCGGCGAACAGGAGCGCCGCCGGCACGGCGAGCCGGTGGGTGATGAGGCGGAGGCCGGCCTCGACGGGCGGGGTCGCCTGGGGCGACGGCCCGTCGGGCGGGGGGCCGGTGGAGTGCGGAATGGCCAGGGTCCCGAGCGAATGCGGACCCCCGGTATCGGCGCCCTCCGCCCGCTCCTGAACAGGCATCGCGTACTGAATCTCGAACGTCCGACGCCGCCGCCCCTAGCGCGCCACCACGAGCGGCTGCGTCCGCCGCCCGCCGGGCCCGTCGACGACCACGAAGTAGGTCCCCGGCGCGAGCCCGCGCGTCGAGACCGTGAGCGCCGACGCGCCCGCGGCCCGGTCGGCCTCGGCGACGCGGCGGACCGTCCGGCCGAGCCCGTCGACGAGCGTCGCGGCGACCGGGCCGGGGCGGTCGAGCGACAGCGTGGGGCGGGCGGCCCCGCCGCCGCGGACCGGGCTCGGGCGCGGCGGGCCGACGGCGAACGCCGCCGCGGGCCCGCCCTCCGCCGCGACGGGCTCGACGACCACGTCGGCCGTCGTCGTGTAGATGTGGTCGCCGGAGCTCGTGCCGTTGCCGTCGGCCGCGTTGCCGGCGACGTAGACGCGGGCGGTCCCGGTCCGCTCGGGGCCCGGCTCCCACGCGACCGTCCACGTGGTCGCGGCCGTCCCGGCCGCCGTGTGCGTGACGTAGGCGTCCTCGGTGTCGCCCTCGGCGTAGCGCGTGACGGTCGCGTCGGTGAGGACCGCGCGGCCCCACAGCTCGCCCGTCGCGGCGTCGCGGACGACGGCCTCGAAGCCCTGCCGCCGCGAGCCCTCCGACGCCGGGGCCGTCTGGTTGTCGACGGTGATCGTGATCGGGACCGTCGCGCCCGGGGCCACCATCGGCTCCACGTCGACGGCGACCCCGCCCTCGCCGGAGTTCATCGCGTAGGTGCCGTGGCAGAGCGTGCAGGCCGCGCCGCCGCCGTTCGAGCCCGGGTCCCCCGAGAACCCGGCGATGGCGCCGGACGACTTGGACGCGGCCGGGGTCGGCGCCAGCACGACGACGGCGGACAGGGACAGAGCGGCGACGGCCGCCACGACGGCGGACGCGAGCGGACGGAGCGACATGGTGGGATCGGAAACGACGGCCCGGGTATCGACGGGCGGGAGGGCGAGTTGAGCGGGCAACGGCCCGGCGCCGTCATCGCGTGCGCACGACGCGGACGACCGACCGCCGACCGCCGACGGTCGCGACGACGGAGTACACGCCGGGCGCGAGGGCCGCGCCGGCCAGCGGGAGGTCGCGCGTCCCGCCGGGGCCGTCCCACAGCACGGCCACCTCGCGGCCGAGGGCGTCGAGGAGCCGTACGCGGGCCGCGGTCTCACGCGGGACGTCGAGGCGGACGGCCGACGCGAGGCGGAACGGGTTGGGCCCCGCCAGCGACAGCGCCCGCGCCACGTCCGGGCCGGCCTCGGCCGCCGTCCCGGCGCGCGCGACGCGGTAGATCCGCCCGTCCTCGAGGTCCGTCACGAGCACGTCGATCCCGTTCGGCGCCGGGTCGATCGAGACGATGTTGACGATCCCGCTCGCGCCCGGGAAGTCGGCCGACTCGAGCACGACCTCGACCGCGTTCGTGCCGGGGTCGAGCGCCCACAGGCGCCCCGTCACGTAGTCGCCGAAGAGGTAGGCGCCGGACAGCGCAAGGTCGGCGTCCTCGAGCACGTAGCCGCCCGTGATCGAGAACCCGCCCGTGGCGAAGTCGTGGGGGTAGACGTGGACCGGCGCCTCGTACGCGCCCACGTCGCAGCCGGACGACCCCACGGGGTAGCAGTCGGGGCCCTCGACGTCGTTCCACCCGTAGTTCCCCCCGGCCTCGACCACGTTGACCTCCTCCCACGTCTCCTGCCCGACGTCGGCGACCCAGACGCCGGCCCCGCCCACGTCGAACTTGAACGGATTGCGGAGGCCGTAGGCGAAGATCTCGTCACGCTCGGGGCCGTCGGTGAGGGCGAACGGGTTCGAGTCGGGGATCCCGTACGGCTCGCCCTCCGGCACGTCGTCGACGTCGATGCGGAGGAGCGCGCCGAGCAGCGTCGTCGGGTCCTGCCCGTTGCCCAGCGGGTCACCACCGGAGCCGCCGTCGCCCAGGCTGTAGTAGAGGAGGCCGTCGGGGCCGAAGTCGACGGTCCCCGCGTTGTGGTTGTCGAACGGCTGGTCGACCTCGAGGAGGACCCGCTCCGAGGCCGGGTCGGCGGTGAGCGGGTCGGTCTCGGAACGGGCGAACTCGGACAGCCGCGACACCATCACGCGGACGCCAGGCTCCCGCTCGTCCACCGGGGCCGTGTAGGACACGAAGAGCCGGCCGTTCTGGGCGTAGCCCGGGTGGAAGGCGAGGCCGAGGAGCCCGCCCTCGCCGGCCGAGTCGACCTGCCCGCGGAGGTCGAGGAACACGGTCGCCGCCGGGTCGCCCGGGACGAGGGTCTTGAGGCGCCCCTGCTTCTCCAGGACGTAGATCCGGTCCGGGTGGAGCGCGCCGGGCGCCGGCTCGATCTCGACGGCGAGCGGGAAGCTGAACGTGACGCCGGGCGTCGCGAGGCTCACGTCGACGGGCTGGGCCGCCAGCGGCGCGCAGAGCAGCAGGAGAACGGCGAGGCGGGCGGACCGGAGCATGGCGGTGGCGGGAAGGGGCCCAAGGTAGACGGTAGCTTGGGCGCGGTTCCGTCCCAATCCCCGTGCGCCGCCTCCTCGTCCTCGTCCTCGCCGTCGCCGGCTGCGCCTCCGAGCCGGCCGGCCCGGCCCTCGACCGGGCCGCCCTCGAGGCCGGCTGGCAGCGGTGGGTGGCCTCCCGCGACTCGCTGTTCCGCTCGCCGGCCACGCCCCTCCTCCCCGACTCCGCCGCCGCCTTCGCCGGGCTCCCGTACTTCGACTACGCCCCGGCCTTCGCCGTGCCGGCCGCCCTCGCGCCGTCGCTCGACCGCGACACGGTCCGCTTCCCGACGACGACCGGCGAGCTCCGGCGCTACGTCTCGGCCGGCGACCTCGTGTTCGAGGTGGGCGGCGTCCAGCGCCGGCTGGAGGCGTTCGAGACGGCCGAGGGCCCGGACCCCAAGCTGTTCGTCCCGTTCACCGACGCCACGAACGGGGGCGAGACGTACGGCGGCGGGCGCTACCTCGACCTCGCGCTCCAGCCCTCGGGCCGCTACGCGCTCGACTTCAACCGGGCCTACCACCCGTACTGCGTCTACAACCCGACGTACTCGTGCCCGCTCCCGCCGCCGGAGAACCGGCTCGAGCTGGCGGTCACGGCCGGGGAGCGGTACCCGTAGCGCCGTCCGCCTCGGTCGAGCGGCGGCCTGAGGCGGCCCCCGACGACGGCGCCCGCCCCGGCCGAGGCCAGAGCGGGCGCGTGGGGGGACGGGTCCGGCCCGCGTCTACTCGTCGTTGCCGCCGCGGCGGCGGTCCCGACGGTTGTCGCCGCGGTCGTTCTCCCGGCGGTCGTCGCGGCGGTCGGCCTGGCGGCGCTCCTGGCGGGTGTCGCGGCGGCGCTCGGTCCGGCGGTCGTCGTTGCGGTACTCGCGGCGGTCGGCACGGCGGC
>CAXRFJ010000224.1:0-3804 GCA_964229475.1 Rubrivirga sp. | reverse complement strand
CGGCCGCCCTCGGGTTCGTCCGCGCCGTCGCGGCCCGCGAGTGGGGCGCCGCGGCCGACGCCCTCCACCCGGACGCGCTCGCCGCCCTCCGGCCCGACGCCCTCGGCGTCCTCCGCCTCGACGGGGCCACGGTCTGGGTCCGCGACGGGATCCAGGAGGCGTCGTTCCCGGCGGGGGAGGCGCTCGGGCGCTCGCCGGCCAGCCTGGGCGCGCTCTCCGACCGCGACCTCGCGGCGCTCCACTTCGCCGGCCTCGACGCGCTGGGCGTGTGGGGGCCGCCCGAGCCTGGCCGCGCGGTCGTCGGCCGCGTGGACGAGGGCGACCGGGCGCACGTGGTCCTGCGCGGCGCCGCCCCGTCCGGCGGGATGTCGGCGCTCCGCGTGGTGACGGTCCGCCGCGACGCGGCCGGCCGCTGGCGGGTCCTGCTGACCGACGCGCGGGGGTTCTAGGCGCTAGCGCGCCGGCGTGAACGGGTCGGCCGAGCGGAAGCGGCGCGCGAGGACGCGGCCGCGCCAGAGGAGGGCGCCGAGGGTGAGCGGGACGGTGGCCGCCGACACGGCGGCGGGGATCCAGATGCGGGGGGACATGCGACCAGGGGGGTGACGTCTGTAAGGTGATGGAACAGACGGGATTGTGCCAGTGCACTTCGACGGTTCCGGCATCGCCCGAAGCGCTACCGGGATGTCCCCCGAGCCTTCACCCCGGGCGGCCAACCCCGGAGGCCGGTCGCCGTATCCAGCCCACACCGCCCCAGCGACCATGCGCCTCGATCTCCCCCCCGGCACCCGCCCCCGCGTCGTCGTCGTCGGAGCCGGGCACGGCGGGCTCGAGTGCGTCCTCGCCCTCGAGACGGCGGCCGTCGACGTGCTCCTCGTCGACCGGAACAACTACCACAAGTTCCAGCCGCTGCTCTACCAGGTCGCGACGGCCGGCCTCGACTCGTCCGACATCACGCAGCCGATCCGGCACATTGTGCGCGACCAGCGGAACGCGGAGGTCCGCCTCGGCCTCGTGACCGGCGCCGACCTCGACGCCCGCGAGCTCCACCTCGACACGGGCGAGGCGGTCCCGTACGACGTGCTCGTGCTGGCGCCGGGCGCGTCGACGGCGTTCTACGGCGTCGAGGGCGCCTTCGAGCACGGCTTCCCGCTCAAGAACGTGCCGGACGCGATCGCCCTCCGCGGCCACGTCCTGAGCCAGTTCGAGGCCGCCGCCCGCGAGCCGGCGCGGATCGACGCCGGCGCGCTCACGACTGTCGTCGTCGGCGGCGGGCCGACGGGCGTCGAGATGGCCGGGGCGCTCCGGGAGTTGTTCCACGTGCTCGCCGAGGACTTCCCGACCGTCGACGTCTCGCGCGCCCGCGTGGTGCTCGTCGACGGCCTCCGCCAGCCGCTGGCGGGCTACGACGCCGACCTCCGCCAGTACACGCGCGAGGCGCTGGAGCGGAAGGGCGCCGAGCTCCGCCTCGGCCAGAACGTGGCCCGCGTCGACGCCGACGGGGTCGAGTTGGCCGACGGCAGCCGCATCGAGGCGGCCACGGTCGTGTGGGCCGCCGGCGTCCAGGCCAACCCGCTCGCCGACGCGCTCGGGCTGGAGCAGACGAAGGGCGGGCGCGTCGTCGTCGATGCGACGCTCCGCGTGCCGGGCCACGACCGCGTGTTCGTCGTCGGCGACGCCGCGGGCGCGACGGGCCCCGACGGCGAGCTCTACCCGCAGGTCGCGCAGGTCGCCATCCAGCAGGGCCGGCACGCCGCGCGGCTCATCGAGCGGATGACGTCGGGCCAGGCGGCCAACGCGCCGTTCGCGTACCGCGACCTCGGGATGATGGCGACGATCGGCCGCAACGCCGCCGTGCTCCAGACGCCGGGCGGGCTGAAGCTGACGGGCTTCCTCGCGTGGATGGGCTGGCTGCTCGTCCACCTCGTCAAGCTCGTCGGCTTCCGGAACCGGATCTCGGTGTTCGTCAACTGGCTCTACAACTACGTGACGTACGACCGCGGGCCGCGGATCATCCTCACGACCGACCGCGGCGAGCGCGTCCGCCAGCCGCTCCTCGCGACGGCGCCGACCGAGCCTGCCGGGCGCGGCGGCTCCCACGACGCCCGCCTCGACGACGCGGCCGGGCCGGCCGAGGCGGCGCCCGAGGCGGAGGCGGCCGAGCCCGCCCCGAGTCACCCGTAGCTTGCCCCGCCGCCCGCCCGTGCCCATGATCCCCGTCCGCGACTCGCCCGACCTCGCCGCCGTCCGCGACGCCCTCGTCGCCGCCGACCGCGTCGTCATTACGACGCACCTCCGGCCCGACGGCGACGCCCTCGGCACGGAGATCGCCATCGCCCGCGCGCTCCGGGCGCTCGGCAAGACGGTCATGGTGCTCAACGCCGACCGCGTCCCCCGCAACCAGGACTGGCTGGCCGAGGAGCAGCCCGACGGCCTCCTCCACGTCTACGAGTCCGGCGACCTCGCCCAGGCCGAGGCCGTCGCCCGCGCCGACGCGCTCCTCGTGGTCGACGCCAACGCCCAGCACCGGCTCGGCGACGTCGGCGGCGTGTTCCGGAAGGCCGGCAAGCCGGTCCTCCTGCTCGACCACCACCCGGACCCGGAGACGTGGTTCGACGCGGCCTGCGTGCGGACCGACGCCGCGGCGGCGGCCGAGATCGCCTACGACCTCATCGCCGGCATCGACCCCGAGCTCATCGACCGGGCCGTGGCGACGGCGCTCTACGTCGGCATCATGACCGACACGGGCTCGTTCCGCTACAGCGCGACCACGCCCCGCACCCACGCCGTCGTCGCCGACGTGCTCGACCGCGGCGACCTCCGCCCGGAGCCGATCCACGTCTCGATCTTCGACGGCCGGAGCCGCGAGGGCCTCGCGCTCCTCTCGGCCGCGCTCGGGACCATCACGACGCACTACGACGGCCGCCTCGCCACCATGTTCGTGACGCAGGACATGATCCGCGGCACAGGCGCCTTTTTCGACGAGACGGAGGGGCTCATCAACTACGGGCTCTCGCTCGACGGCGTCCTCGCGGCGGTCATCTTCCTCGAGCTCCCGTCCGGCGTCAAGCTCTCGTTCCGGTCCAAGGGCGACTGCCCCATCAACGGCTGGGCGACCCAGTTCGGCGGCGGCGGCCACCCCAACGCGTCGGGCGCCTTCGTCAAGGACGGCCAGCTGGCGCGGACGATCAAGGACGTCGTCGACGCCGCCCCGCGCCACATCGCGGTCGACCCGCACGTGCTGGCCAACGAGGAGGACGAGCACGAGCTGTCGGCCGACGACCGCGCGCTCCTCGCGCAGTTCGGGTCGCGCTAGATGAAGCCGACGTCGTTTTTGGACTCTGGCGTGTGGGGCGTCGAGGTGGTCTTCCTCCTCTCGCAGGATGCGCCACTGCCCGACGTTCCGGAGGCTGCCGCGGCGCTCGCGATCGCGGAGAAGACGAAGGCGCCCGTCATCAGCCCGGCCGACGGGCTCCCGCCGATCGTCTACGTCCGCGTCGGGGATCAGCCGGGCCTGGAGCGCTGGCGGTGGGCGTCGGCGTCGGCTGCCGGCGCAGTCGCGTCGCTGGAGGCCGAGGCGGCCACGCTCCGGCTTCCGGAGGGAGCGAGCCCCGACGTCGCCGGAGCCATCGTCGAGGGCTTCCGCCTGGGCGCCTACCGCTACACGGCTTACAAGTCGGATGCGGGCCCGATCGAGGCCGAGCCGTTCGTGATCGTCCACGAGCCCACCGACGCGCTCCGCCAGTCGGTCGCGGCGGCCGACGTCCGCGCGGACGTGACGGCCTGGACGCGCGACCTCGTCAACAC
>CAXRFJ010000223.1:0-3488 GCA_964229475.1 Rubrivirga sp. | reverse complement strand
CGAGGTGTTCGAGGCGACGGCCGAGGCGTCGGGCAACGCGGGCGCGGCCTACATCGAGACCGGCCCGGAGCAGCTCTCCGTCCGGACCGACGGGCTCGTCCAGAGCCTCGACGACCTCCGCAACACGGTCGTCGCCACGCGCGGTGGGACGCCCGTCACGCTCGGCGACGTGGCCGAGGTCACGCTCGGCCCCGCCATCCGGTTCGGCGCGGCGACCCAGGACGGCGAGGGCGAGGTCGTGACCGGGTTCGCGCTCCAGCTCAAAGGAGCCAACGCCCGCGTCGTCGTGTCGGCCGTCAAGGACCGGATCGACGAGATCCAGGCCGCGCTCCCCGAGGGCGTGACCATCGAGCCGTACTACGACCGGACGGCGCTCGTCGAGCGGACGATCAAGACGGTCGCGAAGCACCTGGCCGAGGGCGCGCTCCTCGTCATCGTCGTGCTCCTCGTCCTGCTCGTGAACCTCCGGGCCGGGCTGGTGCTCGCGAGCGTGATCCCGCTCGCCATGATGTTCGCCTTTATCGGGATGTGGATCACCGGGACCAGCGCGAACCTCATGAGCCTCGGCGCCATCGACTTCGGGCTCGTCGTCGACGGCTCGCTCATCATCGTCGAGAACGTCCTGCGGCGGATCGGGGTGATGCAGAAGGAGGGCGGAAGGCTCTCGAAAGAGGCGTTCCGCGACCTCGTCTACGAGGGGACGCTCGAGGTCCGGAAGGTGGCCCAGTTCGGCGAGGTCATCATCCTCGTCGTCTACCTCCCGATCCTGTTCCTCCGGGGCATCGAGGGCAAGCTGTTCACGCCGATGGCGCTGACGGTGAGCTTCGCCCTCATCGGCGCGGTGATCCTCTCGATCACCTACGTGCCCGTCATGTGCTCGCTGGTGTTCGACCCGAGCAAGCCGGTGAAGCACTCGCCCATCGTGGACTGGCTCCACAAGGTGTACCGCCCGCTCCTCGACCGCGCGCTCGCGATGCGGGCCGTCGTGGTCGGCGGGTCGGCCGTCCTCTTCGCCATTGCCATCGCCAGCTTCGGCGGGCTGGGCGCCGAGTTCGTCCCGCGCCTGGACGAGGGCGACGTCGCCGTCCAGATCATCCGGCTCCCGAGCGTGTCGCTCACCGAGTCCGTCGAGATCGCGGGCGACGTCGAGCAGCGCCTCATGGCCTTCGACGAGGTCGAGACCGTCGTCGGCAACACGGGCCGGGCCGAGATCTCGACCGACCCGATGGGCGTCGAGATCACCGACGCCTACGTGATCCTGAAACCGAAGGACGAGTGGCCCGAGGTGGACGGCGACCGCCGGACGAAGCCCGAGCTGGTGGAGGCGATGCAGGAGGCGGTCGAGGACGTCCCGGCCGGCGTCCAGTTCTACCAGCCCATCGAGATGCGCACCAACGAGCTCATCGCGGGGGCGCGCGGCGACGTCGTGGTGAAGATCTTCGGCGAGAGCTACGACGAGCTCACGCCGCTCGCGGAGCAGGTCCAGGCCATCGTCCAGGAGACGCCCGGCGCGACGTCGGTCTCGATGGACCAGACGACCGGCTCGCCCCAGCTCGTCGTCCGGCCCGACCGCGCGGCGCTGGCCCGCTACGGGCTCACGGTCGAGGCCCTGAACCGGATCGTCCAGACGGCCGTCGGCGGCGCTGTCGCGAGCGAGGTGTACGAGGGCGAGCGCCGGTTCGACCTCGTCGTCCGGTTCGCCGAGGGCGCCCGGTCGAGCCCGGCCGCCGTCGAGGCCCTCCCGGTCGTGACGCCGACCGGGGCGCAGGTCCCGCTCGGCGCGCTCGCGGCCGTCGAGGTCACGTCCGGGCCGGTGTCCGTCTCGCGCGAGGAGGGCAGCCGGTTCGTCTCGGTCCAGTCGAACGTGACCGGCCGCGACCTGGCGTCGTTCGTCGAGGACGTCCAGGAGCGCGTGGCCGCCGAGGTCGCACTCCCGCCCGGCTACCGGGTCGACTACGGCGGCCAGTTCGAGAACCTCGAGGCGGCCACGGCCCGGCTCTCGCTCGTGGTCCCGCTCGCGCTCGTCCTCATCTTCGTCTTGCTGTTCCAGACGTTCGGGTCGATGCGGCTGGCGGCCATCATCTACCTCTGCGTCCCGCTCTCGGTCGTGGGCGGGGTGGGGATGCTCTACCTCCTCGGCCTCCCGTTCTCGATCTCGGCGGGCGTCGGGTTTATCGCCCTCTTCGGGATCGCCGTCTTGAACGGGCTCGTGATGGTCGGGGCCATCCGCAAGTTCGAGATCCACGGGCTCCCCCGCCGCGAGGCCGTCCTCGCCGGCGCCGACGAGCGGCTCCGCGCCGTCGTCACCACGGCCACGCTCGCGGGCGTCGGGTTCACGCCGATGCTCCTGGGCAGCGGCGCGGGCGCCGAGGTCCAGCGGCCGCTCGCGGCGGTCGTGATCGGCGGGCTGGTCACGAGCACGGTCCTGACGCTCTTCGTGCTCCCGACGGTCTACGCCTGGTTCGGCTCGGGGAACGCCCCCGACAAGCTCCCTGGCGCAGACGACGTCCAGGCCGACCTCGACCGCTCGATCGACGCCGAGATCGGTTCGGACTGGGCGCCCAACGCGCCCGCCGTCCGCGAGGCCGACGCGGAGGCGCACGGCCACGACGGGCACGCAGGCGACGGCCACGACGCGCCGGAGCCGTCCGAAACCCGGCGCCGACCGGGGGCCGGACCGGCGCTCGGGCTGGTCCTCGCGCTCCTACTGGGGGCGGGGTCCGCGCGCGCCCAGGACGTGGGCGGCCCGGCCACGCCGCTCACGCTCGCCGGGGCTCTAGAGCAGGCCGAGGCCGTCGCGCCCGAGCTCTCGCTCGGGACGGCCGCCGTCGCCCGTGAGGCGGCCCGGCGCGAGAGCGCGGGCATCCTGCCCGCGACCGAGTTCTTCCTCGGCGTCGACCGCGTGCCCACCATCGACGGCGGGTTCGGCGGGACGGAGACGGCCCTCGGCGCGGCCCAGTCGTTCCGGCTGCCGCAGTACTACCGCGCCCAGCGCGGGGCGGCCGACGCGCTCCTCCGCCAGGCCGAGGTCGAGCGCAGCGCGCTCCGGCGGGGCGTCCGGCTCCGGGCCGCGCTCGCCTACGTCGAGGCCGTCGCCGCCGACGCCCGGCTCGCCCTCGCCGACTCGTCGGTGGCCGTGGCCGAAACCTTCGCGACCGCCTCCAACCGGCGGCAGGAGCTGGGCGCGGCCGGCGCGCTCGAGCCCTTGCAGGCCGAGGTCGCCCTCGCCCAGGCCGTCCGGCTCCAGGCCGAGGCCGCCGGCGAGGTCCGCCGCGCGCGGTCGGCCCTGGCGACCTATCTCGCCCGGCCCGACCCGCTCGCGCTCGCCGACGCGCTCCCCGAGGCGACGGCGGCCGACCTCCCCGACCTCGACGCCCTCGCGGCGACGGGCGCGCTCGACTCGCTCCTCGTCGCGGCCAACCCCCGGCTCCAGGCGGCCGAGGCCGCCGTCCGCGTCGCCGAGGCCGAGGCCCGCGCCGTCCGCACCG
>CAXRFJ010000222.1:0-3148 GCA_964229475.1 Rubrivirga sp. | reverse complement strand
CGAGGTTTCCGCTCCCATCCCCCCGCCCATGTCCCGTCTCCTGCCCCTCCTGCTACTCGGCGCGCTCGTCGCCGGGTGCGACTCCGAAGAGCGCCCGCCCCGCGAGGTCCCCCCGGCGACCGAGTTCACGATCTCCTACAGCGTCGTGCCGACGCAGCAGTTCGGCGCCCCGACCGTCGACATCATCCGGTTCACGGGCGAGGACGGGGCCGAGGGCGAGCTCCGCAACGTGGCGCTCCCGTGGCGGCTCAACGTCCAGGCCCCCGTCGACGTGGACCGCGTGTACTCGCTGTCGTCGCAGGTGACGGTCGGCGGCGACGTCACGGGGATGATCGCGACGATCACGGTGGGCGACCAGCCGGTCTCTCAGGGCGTCGTGCCGGGCGACCCGGGCGGGTTCAACCAGACGCGGACGGCCCGCGCCGTGTGGCGGTACCAGCCGTGAGCCGGCGGGCCCTCGTCGCGCCCGCGGCCGCCCTCCTGCTGGCCGTGCTCGTCGGCGCCTGCGACACGACGCAGGAGCGCCCGCCGCGCGTCCTCCCGGCCGACACGTCGTTCGTCCTGACGTACCGGGTGGTCCCGACCGAGGCGTTCGGGGCGAGCGTGATCGACGAGATCCGCTTCACCGGCGCCGACGGGCGGGGCGGGCGGCTCGGCTCGGTCCGCCTCCCGTGGTCCATCAACGTCCGGATGTCGCGGAACCACGACCGGGTCTACTCGCTCGAGTCCGAGCTCACGGCGTCGGGCGAGGTGACGGGCATGATCGCCCAGATCTTCGTCGACGGCGAGCCGGTCTCGCAGGGGACGGTCCCCGGCCAGTCCGGCGGCCTCCGCGCGACGCGGACGGCGCGGGCCGTGTACCGCTTCCGACCGTAGCACGCGGGGACAGGCACCAGGAGGTCAGGTGGCGGGAGGCGTCTGGGAAACGCTCGGGGTCCGGCGCTTCGGGGGCGTTGTCCATCGTTCGGGGGAGCGCAGCATCGCGCCGAGCAATCGGCCGACCTCATCCGCTCGCGCCATGAGGCGGTCTGTGTCCACCGGCGAGACGTACCCGCAGGCGACTGCGGTGCGGATCTAGTGCCGTGTCTCTGAGAGCTCGGCGTCGGCGTCGGACAGCTTGCTCACGAAATGGGCCGGGTACCCCCGGCGGCACCACGCCTCTGCGAGGTTGGCCCCGACCGACCGCGACGAGCGTCGGACTTGATCGGTGAGCGCATAGGACTCTGCCTTCGGGAATTGCTCAGAGGTCTCGAAGACGTCCTGTTGCAACCCGAAAGCGCTGCGGTACGCTCGCAGTTCTGTCAACGACGAGACCATGTCTTCGGAGGCGACTGGTTCCCAGAGACCCCGAACGCCCCGAGACCTAACCCCGCCCCCTGCAGACCGCCTCCTGTTCCCCTGGTCCTACCGCATCCCCTCCGCCGCGCGCACGACGTCCGCCAGCACGACCGCCGCGGTCACGTCGGCGCTGGCGCCGGGGCCCTGGAAGAAGATCGGGAAGTCGCCCGTCCGCGCCGTGTGGACGACGACGGCGATCTCGGACGCCCGGAGCGCCGCGAGCAGCGACCCGGCCTCGGCGCGGACGGCCTCGACGCCGGCCCGGATCGCGCCGTCGGCCCCGAGCCGGGCGACGTACTGGACCTCGCCCTCGCCCGCCTCGGCGAGGCGCCGGCGCCAGGCGGCGTCGGCCTCGGGCAGGCGGCGCCAGAAGTCGGGGAGCGGCACGGCGTCGAGGCCCTCGGGCACGAGGCTCTCGAGGACGACGTCGGCGGCGGACACGTCGAGGCCGACCTCGCGGGCGAGGAGCGCCAGCTTGCGGGCCACGTCGCGGCCCGAGAGGTCGTCGCGGACGTCGGGCTCGGTGAGGCCGGCCTCGCGCGCGGCGACGACGGCCTCCGAGAACGCCGCGCCGTCGCGCATCCGGTTCATCACGAACGACAGCGTGCCCGAGAGGACGCCCTCGATCTCCTCGACCCGGTCGCCCGTCCGCACGAGGTCGCGGAGCCGGCCGACGATGCCGAGCCCGGCGCCGACCGACGCGTCGTAGAGGTACGGCGCCTCGCCGCCGCGGGAGGCCGCCTGCGCGTCGGCCCAGTCCTCGGCCGACCGGCCCGTGGCCTCCTTGTTCGGCGTGACGACGGCGACGCCGGCCCGGAGCCAGTCGGCGTGCCGCGCGGCGACCTCGGCGCTGGCCGTCGCGTCGACGACGACGAGCCGCTCGAGGCGGGCGCCCGTGACCCGGTCCGAGAGCGCGTCGAGGCCGGCGGGGGCGCCGTCCGCCACGCGGTCGGCGGCGGAGACCGGGTCGAGCCCGGAGGGGTCCCACAGGAGGCGCCGGCTGTCGGCGACGCCGGCCAGCACGACGTTGACGCCGGCCGCGAGGAGCCGGGGGATCTGGGCGTCGAGGAGCGCGAGGAGCCGCCGGCCCAGCGTGCCCGCGCCGACCACGACGAGGTGGGCCCGGAGCCGCCGCATCGCGAACGCCTCGTGGAGCGCCGACACGGCCTGGACGGCCTCGGCGTCGGCGACGACGGCCGAGATCACGTGGTCGCCCCCGCCCTGCGCGACGGCGCGGACGTTGACGTGGGCGCGGGCGAGCGTCGCGAAGTAGCGGCCCGCCAGCCCGGCCGCCCCGTGCATCCCCGACCCGACGGCCGCGACGACGGCCCCGCCCGCCTCGGCGCGGACGCCGCGGACGTCGCCCCGCTCGATCTCGCGCGCGAGCGCCCGCTCGAGCAGCCGCACGGCCGCGTCGGCGTCCTGCTGGCGGACGGCGAGGCCGACGCTCCCCTCGGCCGAGGCCTGCGCCACCAGCGAGACGGGGACGCCCGCCTCGGCGAGCGGCCCGAAGATCCGCCGCGCGAGGTCCGGCACCTCGAGCGCCGACGCCCCGTCGACGCGGACGAGCGCGGCGTCGCGGATCGCCGTCACGGCCCGGATCGCGGGCGGCGTGGCCGGGTCGGCCGGGCCGATCTCCGTGCCCGGCGCCGCCGGCCGCAGCGTGTTCTTGATCCGCAGCGGGATGCCCTCGCGCAGGAGCGGGCGCATCGTCCGCGGGTGGAGCACCTTCGCCCCGAAGTGGGCCAGCTCCGCGGCCTCCTGGTAGCTCAGCCGCGGCAGCGAGAACGCGTCGGGCACCACGCGCGGG
>CAXRFJ010000221.1:0-2850 GCA_964229475.1 Rubrivirga sp. | reverse complement strand
CCAGCGGGTCGGCGTGACGCCCATCGAGGCCGTCGGGAAGCCGTTCGACGAGGACGAGCACGAGGCGATGATGCAGCAGCCCGCGCCCGACGGGACCGAGTCCGGCACGGTCTTGGCCGAGATCCAGCCCGGCTACCGCCTCGGCGACCGCGTCCTCCGCCACGCCCGCGTCATCGTCGCGGAGTAACCCCCGCGCGTGCGCCCCGTAGCGTCCCGTTTCGTCCCCCCGATCCGTCCATGCCCGCCAACACCGCCGAGCGCGACTTCTACGACGTCCTGGGCGTCGCCCGCACGGCGACGGCCGACGAGATCAAGAAGGCCTACCGCAAGAAGGCGCTCCAGTACCACCCGGACCGGAACCCGGGCGACGCCGAGGCCGAGGCCAACTTCAAGGAGGCCGCCGAGGCCTACGAGGTCCTCTCGAACCCCGACAAGCGCGCCCGCTACGACCGGTTCGGCCGGGCCGGGCTGAACGGGGCCGGCGGCGGGCAGGGCCCGACCGGGTTCACCGACATCTCGGACATCTTCTCGGCCTTCTCCGACATCTTCGGCGGCGAGGGCCGGTTCGAGGACGTGTTCGGCCGGCGGCCGGGCCAGCGCCGCGGGCAGGGCCGGCCGGGCACCGACCTCCGCGTCCGCCTCGCGCTCACGCTCGAGGAGGTGGCCGAGGGCGTCGAGCGCCAGCTCAAGCTGCGGAAGTTCGTCGGCTGCGAGCACTGCGACGGGACCGGCGCCGAGGACAAGGCGAGCGGCTTCTCGACGTGCCCGACGTGCCAGGGGTCCGGCGAGGTCCGCCAGGTGTCGACGTCGTTCTTCGGCCAGTTCGTCAACGTCCAGCCGTGCCCGACGTGCGAGGGCGAGGGCCGGACGATCGACGAGAAGTGCCACGTCTGCGAGGGCGAGGGCCGCGTCAAGGGCGAGGAGAGCGTGACCGTCGAGGTGCCGGCCGGCGTCTCGGGCGGCCACTACCTCCAGATCCGGGGCGCCGGCAACGCGGGCGTCCGCGGCGGCGTGGCGGGCGCGCTCCGCGTCGAGATCGACGAGCAGCCGCACGAGCACTTCCAGCGCGAGGGGCTCGACGTGGTCTACGACCTCTACCTCTCGTTCCCCGACGCCGCGCTCGGCACGGAGGCCACCGTCCCGACGCTCCGGGGCCGGGCCAAGCTCCAGATCGACGCGGGCATCCAGTCGGGCCGCGTCCTCCGGATGCGGGGCCGGGGGCTCCCCGAGGTCGGGGGCGGCCGGCGCGGCGACCAGCTCGTCCGCGTCCACGTCTGGACGCCGGAGCAGGTCTCGGGCCCGCTCCGCGAGGCGCTCGAGCAGCTCCGCCTCGAGCCCGACCTCAAGCCGGCGCCGGGCGCCCGCGACAAGAAGGGGTTCTTCGGGCGCGTCAAGGACGCGTTCACCGGCTAGCGCGCCCGGTCGCCCCGCCTCCGGGGCCCCCTGACCCCGCCCGCCTCGGCGCCGAGGCGGGGCCTGCGCGCCCCGGCGGTCGGCCCCCGGGGCTGGCCACCCCGCCGACCCCCCCCCCCCCCCACCGCGAGCCCGAGTGCCCGGAGACCGTCCCCGCCTCCGGTGAGGCGCTGCGCCACGTTCTCCGCGCGTTCCCCTCGCCCGTCGTGGTGGTGACGACGGAGACGGACGGCGGCCCGCGTGGGGCCACCATCGGGTCGTTCACGAGCGTCTCGCTCGACCCGCCGCTCGTGTCGGTCAACGTCACGCACGGGACCCAGCTCCACGCGGCGCTCGCCGACGCCGAGGACTGGGCCGTCCACCTCCTGGCCGCCGACCAGGCCGACGTGGCGGCCCACTTCGCCGTGCCCGACCTCGACGGCGAGGACCAACTCGCCCCGTTCGGCCACGTCCGCGGGCCGGGGCCGCCGCTCCTGCGGGGCTCGCTCGGCGTGCTCCTCTGCACGCCCCACGCGCGGTTCGAGGCCGGCGACCACACCGTCTTCGTCGGCGAGGTGACGCATGTGGTCGAGGGCGCCGGCCGCGAGCCGCTCCTCTACTATCAGCAGACGTACCGCGGCGTCGGTGGCGAGGTCTAGGGGCGGGCGGGGATCGCCTCGCCGCCGTAGGCGCCCAGCCCGAAGAGGGCGAAGTCGTAGCGCGCCGGGTCCTCGGGGCAGAGCGCGCGGCACACGTCGGTGAGCTCCTGGACGGCCCGCCAGTCGTCGTAGCGCCGCCCCAGCAGGCCGAGCCGCCGCGCCTGCGTGCCGGTGTGGACGTCGAGCGGGATGACGAGCTGGTCCGCGCGGACGCGGTCCGCCCACACGCCGAGGTCGACGGGGCCGGGCCGCGTCATCCACCGAGCGTACATCGCAAGCCGCTTGCAGGCGCTCCCGGTCGACGGCCGCGCGAGGTGCTTCGTCCGCATGCCCGCCTCGGGGACGATCCCGAGGAGGGTGTCCGAAAAGCGCTGGATGGCCGGGCCGACGTCGTCGCCGGGCTGGAGCCCGCTCGCGAAGAGCGCGCCGAGCGAGCCGAACCGGCCGAGCGCCGCGTGGACCGCGCGCGTGAGCGCGACGGCGTCGGCGGAGGAGAACGTCCGGTGCTTGAACCCGTCGAGCCGGTCGGCCTTCGAGAGGTCGAACGTGCGGACGAAGCGGGCCGGTCGGTGGTCCATCCGCTCGACCAGCTCCGCCAGTTTCGCGAGGATCACCGACCGCCGGCCCCACGCCAGGATCGCGGCGTAGAGCCCGATGACCTCCTGGTCGGCCGGGTCGTCGAAGGCGTGGACGACGGAGACCGGGTCGTCGTCGATGAACGCGGCCCGCTCGTAGCGGTCGACGAGCGGGTCGAGGAGGGCGCGGGCGTCGGCGGGGTCCAGCCCGAACGCGCGCGGGC
>CAXRFJ010000220.1:0-2944 GCA_964229475.1 Rubrivirga sp. | reverse complement strand
GCCCTCGCGGTCGTCACGTTCTCGGCGGCCGACGACGTCCGCCTGGCGGACGAGCACTGGGAGAACCTCGTCGACCCCGGCGACAACCGGTTCGACAACCTCCTCGGGTTCGTCGGGGCGACGCTCGCGCGGGCGCTCGTGTCCGGCCTCGTCGGCTACCCGGTGCTCCTGCCGATCGCGGCGCTCCTGGCCTGGGGCTGGGTCCTGCTCCGCCAGAAGACGCCCGTCTTCCTCCCGACCCTCACCGGCCTGTCGCTGGCCGGCGCGCTCTTCCTGGCCTGCTTTTTCGGCTGGTTCGACGCCCAGCTCGACACCGACCTCGCGGCGTTCAGCGGCGACCTGGGCATCGGGATTTCCGGGTGGCTGACGAGCGTGCTCAAGCCCGTCGGGTCGTTCATCGTGCTCCTCGTGGCCGTCCTCGTGACGCTCCTGCTGGTGTGGGACCGCGACATCCAGACGTCGCTGGACCGGGCCGAGGGCGCCGTGACCAGCCTGAAGTCGGGCCTGACGGAGTCGTGGGCGAGCTACCGCGCCGGCGCCGCCGAGCGGAAGGAGCTCCGCGCGCAGGCCCGTGAGGAGGCGCTCGCCGCCCGCGCCGAGCAGCGCGAGGCGGCCCAGAGAGAGCGCGAGGCGAAGCAGGCCCCCGCGACGCCCGCCCCCAAGCCGGCGCCCGCCCCGGTCCGCACGCCCACCCCGGCCCTGGCCGCCTCGGCGGCGGCGACGAAGGAGCCGGAGGCGCCGTTCTCGAACGTCAGGCCCAAGGCCGCGCCCGAGCTCACGCCCGTCGACGCCGACGACCCGCTCCTCGACGAGCTCGTCAGCACCGAGCGCGGCGATGGCCCGGCGTTCCACGTGACCGGCCCCAAGGAGGAGGCGCCCGCCGACCTCGACGCCGCCCACGCCGCCACGCCCGACGCGGCCACGCTCCCGTACCAGTTCCCGTCCATCGAGCTCCTCGAGGAGTCGGACTCCGACCAGGAGGTCGACTTCGACGAGATCGAGGACAACAAGCAGATCCTCCTCGACAAGCTCGAGACCTACAACATCCAGATCGACGCGATCGAGGCCGTCGTCGGGCCGACGGTCACGCGCTACGAGCTCACGCCGGCCGCCGGCGTCAAGATCAGCCGCATCACGTCGCTCGAGGACGACCTCGCGATGGCGCTCGCGGCCCCCGGCATCCGCATCATCGCGCCGATCCCGGGCAAGAGCTCGATCGGCGTCGAGATCCCGAACCGGACGCGCGAGATGGTCCGCCTCCGGCAGCTCCTGGCGACGGCCAAGTTCCGCGACGCCGCCCGGAGCGGCAAGACGGCCCTCCCCATCCCCATCGGCAAGACGATCGAGGGCGAGGTGTTCATGGAGGACCTCGCCAAGATGCCGCACCTCCTGGTGGCCGGCGCGACCGGCTCGGGCAAGTCAGTCGGCGTCAACGCGCTCGTCGTCGGGCTCCTCTACGCCAAGCACCCGGCCGACCTCAAGTTCGTGATGGTCGACCCGAAGAAGATCGAGCTCAACGGCTACGCCGAGCTGCTCAACCACTTCACGGCGATGCCGGAGGACGCCGACGACCCCATCATCACCGACTTCAACGAGGCCGCGGCCGTGCTCCGGAGCTGCGAGCGCGAGATGGAGCTCCGCTACGACCTCCTCGCCGAGGCCGGCGTCCGC
Organism: Rubrivirga sp.; assembly: GCA_964229475.1. Classification (GTDB taxonomy): domain Bacteria; phylum Bacteroidota; class Rhodothermia; order Rhodothermales; family Rubricoccaceae; genus Rubrivirga. The sequence continues at coordinate 1,273 of CAXRFJ010000220.1, read as the reverse complement.
GGCATCGACGACTACAACAAGAAGTTCGCCTCGGGCAAGCTGGAGGAGCTCGGCGAGGACCACCGCCACCTCCCCTACATCGTCGTCATCGTCGACGAGTTGGCCGACCTCATGATGACGTCGGCGAAGGAGGTCGAGGCGCCGATCGCTCGGCTCGCGCAGATGGCCCGCGCCGTGGGGATCCACCTCGTCCTCGCCACGCAGCGCCCGTCGGTCGACGTCATCACGGGCCTCATCAAGGCCAACTTCCCGTCGCGGATGGCCTACCAGACGTCGTCGAAGATCGACTCCCGGACGATCATCGACGGCGGCGGCGCGCAGCAGCTCGTCGGCAACGGCGACCTCCTGTACATGAACGGCTCGCGGCTCACGCGCCTCCAGGGCCCGTTCGTGTCGACCGACGAGGTCGACGCCGTGGCCGGGTTTATCTCGGGCCAGGAGGGCGCCGGCCCCTACCTCCTCCCGCCGATGGAGGCCGGCTCCGACGCGCCCGCGGGCTCGGCCGGCGACAGCTCCGAGGACCGCGACGACCTGTTCGAGGACGCGGCCAAGGTCATCGTGCGGAGCCAGCAGGGCTCGGTCTCGCTGCTCCAGCGCAAGCTGTCCGTCGGCTACACGCGCGCCGCGCGGCTCGTCGACCAGCTCGAGGACGCCGGCATCGTCGGGCCGTTCGAGGGGTCGAAGGCGCGCGAGGTCCTGATCCCGGACGAGTTCGCGCTCGACGCCCACCTCCACGGCGCCGAGGCCGAGGGGGCCGACGTGGAGGCCTGACCCCCGATCGGGGGTTGAATGCGGGGGTGCGGGAGGAGAGGACGCCCCCTCCTCCGACCCACAAAGCGAGCGGACGAGGTCCGACCGCCTTCGCGTCGACGCCGAGTCGGGCCGACCGGCCGGCCGGACACAGGAGCGGGGCCGGGCGTCCCACCACAGGCACCCGGCCCCGCATCGCTCACGCCAGTAGCGTGGAGCGGTTGGGGTATGGTACGCCTCCCCGTGAAACCGGCGCGCGGACGGGGGCGCTATCCCGCGAAGAACTAGACAAGTCCGCGCTCGAAGGCGGCCCGGACCGCCTGCGCGCGGCTGTGGACCTGGAGCTTGGCGTAGAGGTTCTTGACGTGCGTTCGGATGGTGTGCGGGCTCACGCCGAGCGCGTCGGCGATGCCGGCCTCGGTGTCGTCCTCGACGAGGCGCGTCAGCACGTCGGTCTCGCGGGGCGTGAGGTGGAGGGCCTCGGCGGTCTCGGCCGAGCGGCGGGCGTCGTCCTCGTGCTGGC
>CAXRFJ010000219.1:0-2238 GCA_964229475.1 Rubrivirga sp. | reverse complement strand
GCCACTAGCGGACGACAGTCAGGCGCGTGCTCGCCACCCCCGCGTCGGTCCGCACGCGGACGACGTAGACGCCGGAGGGGAGGTCGCCGGTCGGCACCGCGAGGCGGACCGGGCCGGCGGCGCGCGGGCCGCTCGCGGCCTCGGCCACGCGGCGGCCGAGCAGGTCGATCACGTCGACGGCGACGTCGGACGGGGCGGCCAGTTCGAAGGCTACCGTCGCGCCCCCCGCGGTCGGGTTGGGGAAGACCGACGGGGCCGCGGCGAACGCCTCCGGCAGCTCGTCGACGGCGACGCCGACGGCCGAGCCAAAGCCGATCCCGTCGATCTCGAACTCGAACTCGGTCGTGTTCGAGTCGCCGTCGCCCTGGAGCTCGACGATGGTCACGACGAAGTTGTAGACCTGCGAGAAGTCCGGCGGGGTCGCGCTGCTCTGGATGAACGCGCGGATCGGGAGGCTCACCGGGACCCACGCCCCGTCGGTGTCGGAGACCACGATCCGCTCGCGGCCCTCGTTGCCGCCGGCCGCCGCGTTCGTCTGGAGGTTGAACTCCATGACCGCCGAGCCATTCGCGCGGAGGTAGAAGTTGATCGTCTCGAAGCCGGTCGCGTCGACCGGGGCCGCCGCGAGCGTCCGGCCGAACCCGGCGAAGCCGCCGTAGTCGTCCCCGTCGAGGGCGCCGCTGAAGGCGTTGGCGGAGCCGTCGGGCGTGTCGGTCGTGGCCGCGGCCACGATGCCCTCGCCGCCGGCGAAGTAGAAGTAGCCGTTCGTGTCCGCGAAGTCGCCGTCGTCGAAGCCGTTGGCCTCGGCCGCGGTCACGAAGCTCAGGCCCTCCTCCACCCGGACGTTGTTGATGTAGATGCCCGTCTCCTGGGTGTTCGTGTCGCCGTCGCCCACGGCGTCGAGGATGGTACAGACGTACTGGAACACGTCGTCGAGTTCGAACGAGGCCGCGTTCGTCGGGAAGAACGTCGAGAGCGGGATCCGGTACGTCCGGAAGCCCCCGTCGGCGTTGCCGGGGCCGAGCGTGAACCGGAGCGCGTTCCGCAGCTCGCCCTCGCCGCCGCCGCCGGTGTTCTGGAAGTTGATCTCGAGCGTGAACGTGCCCTGCGCGTCGAGGTCGAACGCGAGGACCGGCTGGTCGAACCCGGTCAGGTCGAGCGGCCCGCCTTCGATGGGCTGGCCGAAGCCGGTGAACCCGCCGTACTCGTCGGCGTCGACGCGGAACTCCGCCGAGAGGTCCCCGCCGCCCTCGTCGAAGGCGCCGAGCGCCCCGAACTCGCCGCCGCCGAAGACGAACTCGTTGGGGCCGATGCCGTTGTCGAAGTCGTCGACGACGACGGTCTGGGCGGCCGGGGCGGAGGCGGCGAGGAGCACCGCGGACAGGACAGCGAACGAGGGAGAGAGTCTCGAAAGGAGCATGAGCGAGGCGCCGGGGCGCAGTCAGGTGGACCGGAAAGATAGGGCGCGAAAAGGTTTTCAGGAAGCCCTTCCGCTCGGGTAGTTCCCGATTCTGGCCGCTACGCCCCGGTCCGCCCCCCGCCGCGCGGTCAGCCCTCGCTCCCCGCCGGCGCCGTCGACGCCCGGACGACGACCTCGACCGGGGCCTCGATCTGCTCGGGGGCCGCCGGCGCCGTCCCCTCGATCCGCGCCAGCAGCCGGCGGATCGCCCGCTCGCCGAGGTCGCGGATCGGGACGTGGGCCGTCGTGAGCGGGGGGATCGCGAACGGCGAGCTCGGCAGGCCGTCGAAGCCACACACCGCGACCTCGTCGGGCACGGCCACGCCGGCCTCGTGGAGCCGGCTCATCACGCCCTGCGCGCAGTCGTCGTTGGCGGCCACCATCGCGGTGAGGTCGGGGCAGGCGGCCAGGGCGGCCTCGGCCGCGGCGTAGCCGGCCTCCCGCGAGAACCCCGCGTCGAACTCGAGCCCCTCCGTCCCGAGCCCGGCCGCCGCCATCGCGTCGCGGTACCCCCGGGCGCGCTCGCGGGCGTCCCACGCCTCCGGGGGGCCGTGCAGCAGGGCGACCCGGCGGTGGCCGGCCGCGAGGAGGTGCTCCGTCAGGGCGTACGACCCGCCGTAGTTGTCGAAGTTGAGGACGTCCGCCGGGAGCCCGCCGTCGGCCCGCGTGTTGAGGAAGACGACCGGGGCGTCGGTCTGGAGGATGGCCGCGACGCCGGCCGCGTCGATCTCCGGCGCCATCACGATCAGCCCGTCCACGCGCCGGTCGAGCGCCTGCGC
>CAXRFJ010000218.1:0-3016 GCA_964229475.1 Rubrivirga sp. | reverse complement strand
GTTCCACAGCCGCGCGCCGTCGAGGTGGAGCGCCAGCCCATGCTGGCGCGCGAATGCGGCGACGGGCCGGACGGCGTCGAGCGGGACGGCCACGCCGCCGGCCTTGTTGACCGTGTTCTCGAGGCACACGAGCCGGGTCCGCGCCTCCCAGTCGTGCGCGCCCTGGACCACGGCCGCGACGTCGTCGACGGTCAGGACGCCGGACGCCCCGCCGACGGGGCGGAGCTGGACGCCCCACAGCGCCGCCGGCGCCGCGCCCTCGTAGTGGTAGATGTGGCTCCGCTCGGCGACCACGACTTCGTCCGCCGGGCGCGTGTGGAGGCGGAGCGCGATCTGGTTGCCCATCACGCCCGACGGCACGAACACGGCCGCCTCCTGGCCGAGCAGCTCCGCGACGCGCGCCTCGAGCCGCCGGACCGTCGGGTCCTCGCCGAACACGTCGTCGCCCACCTCGGCCTCGGCCATCGCCCGGCGCATCGCCGAGGTGGGCCGGGTCACGGTGTCGGAGCGGAGGTCGACCATGTCGGAGGGGAGATCGGGTGAGGTCAGACGTGGGGCGCCGAGAGGGGAGTGGACGGCGGGGCGGTGGCGGCGGAGACCCTTCATCCTCCGCCCGACACCACCTCGCACGGGGCCCTACCAGCCCATCTGGCGCATGCGGGTGAGGATGCGGGCCGACGTCCGGCCCATGTCCTGCGGGCGCCGTTCGAGCGGGGCGGGGAGGCACGCCGCCAGCCGGGCCGACTGCTCGCGCGTGAGCGCCGCCGCCGTCGTGTCGTAGTGGTAGGCCGCCGCGGCCTCGATGCCGAACACGCCCGGCCCCCACTCGGCCACGTCGAGGTAGAGCGTGAGGATCCGGTCCTTCGGGAGGATCCACTCGGCCAGGAGCGTGAGCGGGACCTCGAGGCCCTTGCGGATCACCGAGCGGTGCGTGGTGAGGAACAGGTTCTTGACGAGCTGCTGCGTGAGCGTCGACGCCCCGCGCATCGGCCGGCCCGTGCGCTCGGCGTCCTCCCGGGCGCGCCGGAGCTCCTCCATGTCGAACCCGCCGTGCGTGTAGAACCGGGCGTCCTCGCTGGCCACGACGGCGTGGCGGACGTCCGGGTCCTGGCCCGCCTCGGGGACCGGCCGGTACTGGAGGTCGAACGGCTCGCCGGCGACCGCCGCCTCGACGATCCGCTGAAGCTGGACGGTCGTGGCCGGGGGCTCGATCCAGCGGTAGGCGAGCAGCAGGAGCGCGCACGCCAGGAGGTACCCGACGGCGAGGGCCGCGGCCCACTTGACGAGCGCGCCGAGCCACCCGAGCGGTCCGCGCCGGCCGCCCTTGGTGCGTGCCACCCTACCGCGTGATGTCGAGGATCTCGAACTGGACCGTCCCGGCCGGCACCTTCACCGACACGACGTCGCCGATCTCCTGGCCGAGCAGGGCCTTCCCGATCGGGCTCTCGACCGAGATCCGGTTCTGCTTGAGGTCCGCCTCCTGGGCCGCGACGAGCGTGTACGTCGCCTCCTTGTTGGCCTTCTTGTTGAGGACCTTGACGTTCGAGAGGATGCGCGCCTTCGACGCGTCGACCTCGTCCTCGTTGACGACGCGCGCGCTGGCGATCGTCGACTCCATCTTGGCGATGCGCGCCTCGAGGAGGCCCTGGGCTTCCTTGGCCGCGTCGTACTCCGCGTTTTCCGAGAGGTCGCCCTGGGCGCGGGCCTCGGCGATGTCCTGCGAGATCTTCGGGCGCTCGACGGTCTTGGCGTGATGGAGGTCGTCCTTGAGCTTCTGGAGCCCTTCGGCGGTGAGGTAGACGGTGGAGCTCATGGTTGGAATGAGGTCCGGGCGGACCGGCAGAGACCGGGAAAAAAACCGCATCCCGACGCGGGGGCCGGGATGCGGGGAGCGCGGAGAAGATAACGCCGCCGCCGCCGAAACGCGCAAGGCGGCGGCCGCGGGCGGGGCCGGGCGGGCTAGCCGCGGGCGCCCGAGCGGGGCGTCGGCATCCGGCCCGAGGGCTCGGTCACGATCCGGCGCGACATCCAGTAGTACCGCGCCCAGTAGTCGGACGAGAGGTTGGAGATCGTGACGCCGCGGCTCGAGGAGGCGTGGATAAAGTCGCCCTCGGAGAGGTACACGCCGACGTGGCGGACGCCGCGGCGGCGGAAGAACACGAGGTCGCCGGCCTGGAGCTCGTCCCGCTCGATCGGGACGCCCTCGTAGCGCTGGCTGGCCGTCGTGCGCGGGAGCTCGACGCCGAGCGTCGTCCGGACGTACTGCTGGACGAACGCCGAGCAGTCGATGCCGCGGCGCGTGGCGCCGCCCCAGCGGTAGGGGATGCCGATCCAGTTCGGGGCCTCGTCGCGGAGCGCCGCGTCGCGGCGGGCGATCCGGAGGACGGCGCTCTCGGCGCTCATCTCGCGCATCTCGGGGCGCGAGGAGACCGGCGTGACCGGGACCTGGATGGTGTCCCGGCGGGCGGTGCGGGGGGCGGGGCGGGTGCGGGCGCTCGTGGCGCGGTCGGCGCGACGGAGGGGCCGGCGGCGAGGCGCGGTCGTCTCAGGGGCGTCCTGCGCGGGCGCTGCGGAGACGGTCGGGGCGTCGGGGCCGGTCTGGGCGTCGACGGGGGCGGCGAGGCCCGTCAGCGCGACGGCGGCGGCGAGGGACGCCGCGCGGCGTAGTGACCAGGGCATAGGCAGAAGGAACGGGGGTGGTGGGGTCACTGGGAAGCTACGCCGAATCCGTGAAGAGGGGGAAACCCCGAGGCAGACCTCCTGTAAATGCCGGGTTAGGTCCAGGTGAACAGGGACCTTATCGGTATCGACCTCCGCGACACGAAGCTAAAGGACCGCGCCGCCATGCGCCCGACCGACCTCGCCGACCGCCTCCTGCTCGCCGGGCTCGCCTTCGCGGCGGGCCTCGGCCTCGGCCTCCTCCTGGCTCCCGACGCCGGCGGGGCCACCCGCCGCCGGATCGCCGGGACGGCCCGCGACGCGGCCGGCTCCACACGCGCCCGCGCCGCCGGCCTCG
>CAXRFJ010000217.1:0-2309 GCA_964229475.1 Rubrivirga sp. | reverse complement strand
GGTGGCGGGCGGCGCCTCCAGCGGGCGCCGCCGTCGCCGACCGGCACCCGCTCGCCGGGCCGGTCCTGGTCGAGGACGCGCTCCGGGTCCTCCTCGCCCCCCACCGCCACCACGACGCGCAGGTCGAGCGGACGCTGACGGGAGTCGGGCGGGTTCAGCTGGTTCCGCAGGTTCGCACGATCAAACCCGCGGAACCTGCCTAACCTGACGGACCCGCCGACCCCTCCCCCCGTGCCCGGCTACGCCCCCTCCCACCTCGCCCGCGACCTCAAGGCCGAGGCCCGTCGGATCGGGTTCGACGGCGTCGGGATCGCGAGGGCCGAGCGGCTCGACGCCGAGGCGAGGCGGCTGGAGGCGTGGCTGCTGGAGGGCCGCCACGGCGGCTCCGACGGCGCCATGACGTGGATGGAGCGGAACTTCGACAAGCGCGTCGACCCCCGTGAGCTGGTGCCGGGCGCGGAGTCCGTCGTGTCCGTGTTCGTGAGCTACTTCCAGCCCGGCCGCCAGCCGGGCGGCGGCGCCCCCGAGGCGGCCAAGGTCAGCCGCTACGCCTGGGGCGACGACTACCACGACGTGCTCAAGGAGAAGCTGGCCGAGCTGTTCGACTGGCTCGACCGGCGGGCCGGCGGCGCCGGCGGCCGCGCGTTCGTCGACTCGGCGCCGGTCCTCGACAAGGCGTGGGCCCAGCGGGCCGGCCTCGGGTGGCAGGGCAAGAACACGAACCTCCTCACCCGCACGCACGGCTCGTTCGTGTTCCTCGGCGAGCTCATCGTCGACGTCCCGCTCGAGCCGGACCCGCCGTTCCAGGCCGACCACTGCGGGAGCTGCACGCGCTGCCTCGACGCCTGCCCCACCGGCGCGCTCGACGCGCCCTACCAGATCGACGGGAGCCGCTGCATCTCGTACTGGACCATCGAGCACCGCGGCCCCGACCTGCCGGAGGCCCTCGCGGCCCAGTTCGGGACGTGGGCCTTCGGCTGCGACATCTGCCAGGACGTGTGCCCGTGGACCAAGTTCTCCCGGCCGACGCGCGACGCGCGCTTCCTGCCCCGCCCGGGCGTCACCGACACGCCGGCCCGCGAGTGGGCCGAGATCGACGTCGAGGCGTGGCGCGAGCGGTTCCGCCGGAGCCCGGTCAAGCGGACGAAGTACGAGGGCTTCCTCCGCAACGTGGAGAACGCGGCCCGGAACGCCGCCTCCTAGCCTGCGCCCGCCGCGGGGCGCTCGCGGGCTAGGCCCGGGGCAGCGTCAGCGTGAACGTCGAGCCCTCGTCCTTGGCGCTCCGGGCCGTGAGCGCGCCGCCCATCTGGCGGGCGAGGCGGCTGGCGATGGCGAGGCCGAGCCCGGTCCCGCCGTAGTCGCGGTTGACGCGGGCGTCCTCCTGCACGAACGGCTCGAAGACGGCCTCCAGCACGTCGTCGGCGATGCCGACGCCGGTGTCGACGACGCTGAGGTGGGCGTGCCCGTCGTCGACCACCAGCCGGACGTCGATGCGGCCGGCGCCCGTGAACCGGGTGGCGTTCGAGAGGAGCTGGTCGACGATCTGGTCGAGGCGGGACGGGTCGGCCTCGACGAGGACCGCGTCGGCCGGGGTGAGGACGCCGAGCGTGACGCCCTTGGCCTCGGCCGTCGGCGTGTGGCGGGCGGCGATCGTGCGGGCGACGGCGCCGAGGTCGACCGGCTGGCGGGCGAGGTCGAGCGCGCCGGTCTCGAGGCGCGAGAGGTCGAGGAGGTCCGAGACGAGGCGGAGCGCGCGGTCCGAGGCGTCGCGGATGGTGCCGGCGAACTCGGCCACCTCGGGCGGCGCGTCGGGGAGGTCGGCGGTCTCCTCGACGAGGAGGTCCGAGAACCCGCGGATGGCGCCGAGCGGGGTCCGGAGCTCGTGGCTCATCATGCGGAGGAACGACATCCGCGTCTGGGCGGCGCGCTCGGCGATGCGGCGGGCGCGGTCGAGCTGGGCCTCGGCGTCCTTGCGGGCCGTGACGTCGGCGAGGAGGCCGCCGGCGACGGGGCGCCCGGCCGCGTCGAGGCTGGGCGTGGCGCGCTCGGCGATCCAGACGACGTCGCCGCCGTCGAGCCGGAGGCGGACCTCGACGTGCGACGGCGCGCCCATCTGGAGGCGCGCGTCGTGGGCGGCGAAGGCGGCGCGGTCCTCCTCGACCACGAGGTCGGCCCAGTCGGCGTCGCCCGCGAGGAGGGCGTCGGGGTCGAGGCCGGTGAGCGCCTCGGCCTGGGGCGTCACGAAGACGTAGGCCCGGCGGCCGTCGGCGTCGTGGCCGAAGGTGAAGAGGGCGTCGTCGAGGTCGGCG
>CAXRFJ010000216.1:0-2562 GCA_964229475.1 Rubrivirga sp. | reverse complement strand
ACTTCGAGGAGAGCCTCGCGATGGCCCGCGAGATGATCGAGGCCCACGACGCGCCCGAGGGCGGCGCGCTCGCCGTGTACGCGTCGTGGGCGGCCGACCTCCGCGCCGCCCACGCCCTGCCCGGCCCGGTCGGCACGAAGGTGTGGATGGGCGACGCGCCGTTCCTCCGCCCCGCGTACGAGCTGCTGGACGAGCACGAGACGTACGCGGCCGTCGTCCTCGACAACGAGAAGGCGCGGATCTACCTCGTCTCGGCCGAGGAGGTCGACGAGGAGGGCCGCGTCCGGGGCGACGTCAAGAACCGCGTCAAGAAGGGCGGCTGGAGCCAGAAGCGGTACGCCCGCCGCCGCGAGAAGCAGATCGAGGCCTACGCGACGGAGGTCGCCGAGGGCCTGGCGGCGCTCGACGCCGAGCGCCCGTTCGCCCGGCTCGTCCTCGTCGGCTCCGACGAGCCGGTCCAGGCCGTCACGGCGGCGCTGCGGACCGACCTCCGCGACAAGCTCGTCGGCTCGACCTCGGTCGACGGCAACGCCTCGGACGCCGACGCGCTCGACGCGGCGGCCGAGCTCGCCGAGGCCGGCGAGCGCGAGTCGGAGCAGGCGCTCTGGGAGGCGATCCGCGAGCAGGGCGTGGGGCCCGGCCTCGCGGCGTTCGGGGCGACGGCCGTGTGGGAGGCGCTCCGCACGGCCCGCGCCGAGTCCGTCCTCGTCGACCGGGAGGCCGCGTTCGCCGGGACCAAGTGCCGGGCCTGCGAGCACGTCGTCCACGGGACGCCGGCGACGTGCGGGGCGTGCGGCTCGAAGGACGTGTTCCGCGTCGACCTCGTCGAGGCCGTCGCCGAGGAGGCGGCGCGGACCGGCGCGGAGGTCGACTTCGCGGACCCGTTCGACGGGCTCACCGAGGTCGGCGGCGTCGCCGCGCTGCTGCGGTACTGACGGGGGCCCGCCGCCCCCGACGCATCCCCACGCCCCTCGTGTCCGACGCCCGGCCCGACCGCCTCACCCCGTTGCAGCACCGCGTGCTCCGCGAGGGGTACACCGAGCGCGCGTTCACGGGCGCCTACCACGACGAGACCGCCGCGGGCACGTACCGCTGCGCCGGGTGCGGCGCGGCCCTCTTCCGCAGCGGCGACAAGTTCGACAGCAAGAGCGGCTGGCCGAGCTTCACGGAGGCCGTCGGCGGGAGCGTCCGCCTCCGGGACGACCGGACGCACGGGATGGTGCGGATCGAGGCGCTCTGCGCGGCCTGCGGCGGCCACCTCGGCCACCTGTTCGACGACGGGCCGCGCGAGCGGGGCGGCCTCCGCTACTGCATCAACTCGGCGGCGCTCGACCTCGACCGGGCAGCGGGCGGATCCGGTGGGGCCTAGGCCGGCGTACGTTCCGCGTCCCGTCGCCCTCCCCGTGCTCGTCCGCCTCGCGCTCCTGCTCGCCGTCGCCGCCCCGGGCGTGGCGTGGTCCCAGACCTCCGACCCGGCGCCCGACGTCCGGTTCGACCGGCTCGCGCTGGACCTGCCGCACCCCGAGGTCCAGGCGCTCGCGCAGGCCGCCGACGGGCTGATCTGGATCGGCACGCGCGACGGGCTCCTCCGCTACGACGGGCTGAGCCGGACCCTGCTCCGTCGGGACGCTGGCGACGACCGCTCGCTCCCCTCGAACGACGTCGAGGCCCTCCTCGTCGACGGCGCCGGCCGGCTGTGGGTCGGGACGCCGCGCGGCGTCGCGCGGCTCGACCCGCGCACGGACCGGTTCGCCCGCACCACGCCGGCCGACGGGCCGTGCGGCGGCCCGGCGACGTGGCTCGCCGAGACGGGGCCGGGCCAGATCCTCTACGGCTCGCGCCGCGCCGGCCTCTGCCGCCTCGACGCCGCCTCCGGCGAGCGGCAGCGGGTCCGCCTGCCCTGGGGAGGCGCCGAGGGGCGGGCGTGGGAGGTCCAGACCGTGTCGGACGGGGCCGCGTGGGTGCTCGGCCCGCGCCCCGCCGACGCCTGCCGCGTCGACCCGGGGCCCGACGCCCGGTGCCGGTCGATCGACCTCAGCGGGTTCGGGCCGCGCGTGCTCGGGCTCGACGCGGAGGGCCGCCTCCTGGCCTACGGGCGCCCGCTCGACGGCGGGCCGCACGAGCTCCGCCGCTGGAGCCGCGGCCGGTTCGTCCCGGTCGTCCGCGACCTCCCCGAGGTGGGCTGGACCGAGAGCGCCGACCTCGTCGTCGTCGGGCGCGAGGCGTGGCTGGGGACGGCGACCGACGGCGTCCTGGCCGTCGGGCTCGAGACCGGCGCCTGGCGGTGGCTGCGGCCGCGGCCGGGCGACGCGACGTCGCGGCCCGCCCCGCGCGTCCGCGCGCTCGTGGTGGACCGCCAGGGCGGGGCGTGGGTCGGGACCTCGCGCGGCGTGGCCGCGTGGCGGGCGCCGGCCCAGCCGTTCCGGGTGTACCGCCGGTTCGCCGGCGAGCCGGGCGAGATCTCGGACGACCGCGTCAACGGGATGACGGAGGCGCGGGGCGGGGCGCTGTGGGTGGCCACCAACGACGGGCTCAACCGGCTCGACCCCGAGACCGACCGGT
>CAXRFJ010000215.1:0-7197 GCA_964229475.1 Rubrivirga sp. | reverse complement strand
CAACGGGCGACGCCGCCGCCAGCACGTCGGGTGCGGGGTCGGCGGCGCGGGCGAGGACGGCGGCGACGGCGTCGGCCGACGGGCGGGGCTGCGGGCGGCCGGCGAAGGCGTGGGCGAGCGCGGCGTCGGTCTGGGCGACGGCGGCGGCGACCACGGCGGCGCGCGCCTCGACGGCGGCGACCGTCTCGGGGGCCGGCGACGGGACCGGCCAGGCGTCGAGGAGGTCGCGCAGCTGGCGGAGGGCCTCCTGCTCCGGGTGCCCCGCGTCGCCCGGCGCCTCCGGGGCGCCGACGGGCTCCACGCCGTATGCGTGGCGAAGCGGGGTGAGAGCGTCGGACATCAGACTGGGGGCGGGCGTAGCGAACGGGACGGCTGGCGAACTCGTGTGTGAAGAGGAGAGCGGGCGGGCGAGGACCGTGCCGGCGACGGCGGGCCGTCAGGCGGTGGCCTCGTCCTTCGGCGTCGGCGCGCCGGGGAGGTCGGCCGACACGCTGTCGAACCACTCGGGGTCGAGGATCTTGCGGAGGTTGATGAGCGCGTAGCGCATGCGGCCGAGGGCCGTGTTGATCGAGACGCCGGTGAGCTCGGCGATCTCGCGGAAGGTCAGCTCGGACTGGTGCCGCATGAGGACGACCTCGCGCTGCTCCGGCGGGAGCTGGTCGATGGCCGCCTCGACCTCCTCCCAGAGGTCGGCCCGGTTGAGGAGCGAGTCGGCCTCGGGGGCCTCGTCCGGCAGTCGGTCCCAGAACGACGGCCCCTCGTCCTCATTGCCGAACTTGTCGACGTCGGTGAACTTCTTCTTGGCGCGGAGCCAGTCGAGCGCGGCGTTCCGCGCGATCCGCATGGTCCAGGCGAGCCACCGGCCCTGACTCTCGTACGAGCCGCGGCGGCGGTGCATGGCCTGGATGGCGCGGTACAACGTCTCCTGGAACAGGTCGTTGGCCACGTCGCGGTCCTTGACCATGCCGACGAGGTAGCCGAAGATGCGCTCCTGGTGCCGGGACAGGAGCTGCGAGAACGCGCGCTGGTCGCCGTCGTCGAGGTAGGCCTGGACGAGCTCGGCGTCGGTGGGAGGGGGCATGGGTCAGGCGTCGCCGGCGGAGGTCGGGAGGGGGGGCGTCTCACGCGCGGCGGCCGTCGCGGCTCCCCTGAGATCGGAGTCGGGCTCGGGACCGCCCGCCTCGGGCGCGTCGGCGGCGCGGTGGACGAGCAGCCCGTACTTGCCCGCGTAGAACGACGGCGGGGCGCCGGGGGCCGAGGTCAGCTCGTCCCACGCCGCGCGGACGTCGCGGCCGGGCTCGACGTCGTCGAGCACGACGAGCGCGCCGTCGGCGAGGTGCGGGCGGAGCGTGGCGAGGTAGGCCAGCGCGGCCTCCGCCTCGTGATGGCCGTCGACGAACACGAGGTCGAACGGGCCCTCCTCCGCGGCCGTCCCGGCCAGCGTCTCGGCGAACGGCCCGACGACGACGCGGACCCGCGCCGTCTCGTCGTCGCCCACGCCGTGCCCGAGGCGGGCGAGGTGGCCGGCGGCGAGCGCCGCGAGGGCGGGCGCGCCCTCCAGCGTCACGAGCCGGCCGTGCGGGGCGCCCTCGGCCTCGTTGAGCGCGAGCGCCGCCGCGAGGTGCGCGGCCCCGAGCCCGAGGTTCGTCCCCAACTCGAGCACGCGGACGGGCCGCATCCCCCGGACCAGCCCGAACAGGAAGCGGCCCCACGCCGGGCCCGTCGCCGCGCGCCGGTAGATCTCGGCGACGCCGCGCTCGGGCGCGTTGCTCCCGGCCGAGCCCGCCCCGTAGTCGACGACTTCGACGGCGTCGGGCGAGCGCCGGAGGCGCTGGCGGAGCGCGTCGATGGCCGCCTCGGCGGGCTGCTCGGCGCGGTGGAGGCGGAGCGCCGCCGCGCGGCGGAGCCCGGCGCCCGCCCGGCCGGGCAGGGCGGCCTGGCCGACGCGGAGGGCGGCGAGGGCGGCGCGGAGCGGGACGACGGAGGGGTGGGGCACGGCAGCGGACGGGGTCGGCGAAGCTACGGGGTGGCGGGACACGGGGGAAAACCCGGTCTCGATTCCCTAACGGAACGGACGGCCGGGGCCCCTGTACTCTGGCCGCACCTCTTCCAGGCCCCCCTCAGCGGCCGCCGCGGACCCGGGCGCTCCCAACCTGCGCTCCCCCTCTCGTCCCCGGTGAACGCGACGGCCGCCACCGGCAGCCGAGGCCACCCCAGGCCCGACCTCCCCAATCCGGGGGTCGGGCCTACTTTTTGGGGGCCCGCCGCCGTGGCCCCGAGGCGGGGTCAGGCGACGAGGTCGATCGCCTCGGCGAGCCGGCGGACGGGGAGGAGCTCCAGCCCCTTCGGCCCCTTGAGGCCCTTCATGTTGGCCTTCGGCAGGAGCGCCCGCTCGAACCCGAGCTGCTTGATCTCGGCCAGCCGCGCGTCGATCCGGCTCACGGCGCGGACCTCGCCGCCCAGCCCGAGCTCGCCCACGATGGCCGTCGAGCTGTCGAGCGGGACGTCCTTCAGCGACGACGCGACGGCCAGCGCCACGCCGAGGTCGACGGCCGGCTCCTCCAGCCGCACGCCGCCGGCCACGTTGAGGAACACGTCGGTCTGGGAGAACCGGAGCCCCTCGCGCTTCTCGAGGACCGCCAGCAGGAGCTGGAGCCGCTTCGAGTCGAACCCCGTCGCCGTCCGCTGCGGCGTGCCGTAGCTCGCCGGCGCCACGAGGGCCTGGACCTCGACGAGGAGCGGCCGCGTGCCCTCGAGCGCGCAGACGACCGCCGAGCCCGACGTCCCGAACTGGCGCTCGGAGAGGAACAGCGCGCTCGGGTTGCCGACCTCCTCGAGCCCGTCCTCCCGCATCTCGAACACGCCGAGTTCGTTGGCCGCGCCGAACCGGTTCTTGACGGCCCGGAGGATCCGGTAGGCGTGGTGCCGGTCGCCTTCGAAGTGGAGGACCGTGTCGACCATGTGCTCCAGCACGCGCGGCCCCGCGATGGAGCCGGCCTTCGTGACGTGGCCGATGAGGAACGTCGTCGTCGGGAGCGTCTTGGTCACGTCGAGGAGCGCCGCCGTCGACTCGCGGACCTGGGCCACGGAGCCGGGCGCGCTCGTGAGGTCGGGCCGGTAGACCGTCTGGATCGAGTCGACGACCATGACGTCGGGCTGGAGGTCGTAGGCCGCGGCGAGGATGGCCTCGACGTTCGTCTCGGGGAAGAGGAAGAAGCTGTCGGGGTCGACGCCCATCCGCTTGGCGCGGAGCTTGACCTGCTGCGCGCTCTCCTCGCCGGTTACGTAGAGGAGCGTGTTGCCGTCGAGCCCGCGCCCGAGCTCCGTCATCAGCGTCGACTTGCCGATGCCGGGGTCGCCGGCCACGAGCGTGAGGCTGCCCACCATGGCCCCGCCGCCGAGGACGCGGTCGAACTCGGCGAGGCCCGTCGGGAGCCGGTGGCGCTCGGCGATCGTCACGTCGCGGAGCCGCTGGGGCCGCGCGTCGCCGTAGGCGCCCGCGAGGCGCGGCGCCGAGCCCGAGCCGCCGTCGCCGGAGACGCGGCCGCCCTTCATTACGGGCGCCTTGACCGCCGTCGGCACGGCCTCCTCGACGAGCGTGTTCCAGGCGCGGCACCCGCCGCACTGGCCGGCCCAGCGGATCGACTCGTGGCCGCACTCCTGGCAGACGTAGCGGGTTTTGGACTTGGCCATGGGGGGTGCGGGGATCGTGGGGGCGCCCGCCTCGATGCCGAGGTGGGCCAGCCTGTGTCATCCTGAGCGAAGCGGAGGAGCTCGGCGCCAGTGGTGGGGCCGCAGGGGGCGGCCGCTACGTCGGTGGCCGCTAGCGATGAGGTCCTTCGTCGCTCCGCCCCTCAGGATGACATGGATAGAGGGCGGGAGCCGGAGGGCGGGAGCCGGCGTGCGCCGCCGGGCGGGATGGAGAAACGGTGGGCAGTCGGTCGGCGTCTGGGGAGGCCCGTAGCTTGGCCGAGGCGGAGCCCCGGAGGCTCCGCCGCCGGCCGGACCCGGAAGATCGCCCCGGCCGCTGCCAGCCGTCCGTCACATGGAAGTCCCCCCGAGCGACGTCTCCCTCGCCGCGCGCGTCCGCGCCGGGTTCGCCCCCCTCTGGCGGATCCCGGCGGGGCTGCTCCAGGGGTTCGGGGCGTACTGCCTCCTCATCGCCGAGGCGTTCAACCTCCCGCGGGACCTCCGGCCGTCGCTCTACGCGCGCAACCTGGCCACGCAGATGGTCCAGGTCGGCATCGACTCGATCCCCATCGTGTCCCTCGCGACGGCGTTCTCCGGCGGCGTCGTCGTGGTCCAGGCGATCTACCAGCTCGAGAACCCGCTGCTCCCGCTCTCGATCGTCGGGACGTTCGCCGAGCAGTCGATCCTGCTCGAGCTCGGCACGCTCGTGACCGCGTTCGTCCTGTGCGGCCGCGTCGGCGCGCGGATCGCGGCGGAGCTGGGGACGATGCGGGTGAAAGAGCAGATCGACGCGCTCGAGGCCATGGGGCTCAACTCCCGGAGCTTCCTCGTCGTCCCCCGTGTGCTGGCGGGCGTGCTGATGTTCCCCGTCCTCTACGTCGTGGCCGCGACGGTGGGCATGGCGATGGGCGGCGTCGTGGCCGAGCTGTCGGGGATCCTCACGGTCCAGACCTACTGGGAGGGCGCGCGCCTCTTTTTCCGGCCGTACGACGTGTTCTTCGGCCTCGTGAAGTCGCTCGTGTTCGGGTTCGTCATCACGAGCATCGCCTGCTACACCGGCTACAACGCCGAGGGCGGGGCCGAGGGCGTCGGCAAGGCGACGACGCGCGCGGCCGTGCTCGGCTGCGTCTGGGTCCTCTTCTCCGACTACCTCTGCGCCGCCGTCCTCCTCTAGGAGTGGAACGTTGAACGTTCGGCGTCGAACGTTCCACTCCGCACGTTCAACCTTCAACCCTTTTGATCCAGATCCGCGACCTGTCCAAGAGCTTCGGCGGCCACGCCGTGCTGCGGAACGTCGACCTCGACGTGCCGGAGGGCGAGGTGACGTGCGTGATCGGGCGGTCGGGGTCGGGCAAGAGCGTCCTGATGCGGCACATCGTGGGGCTCCTCGAGCCCGACGCGGGCCGCGTGGTGATCGACGGGGCCCCGCTCGACGAGCTGACGTACTCGGAGCTCCGGCAGGTCCGGCGGAAGTTCGGGGTCCTGTTCCAGGGCGGCGCCCTGTTCGACTCGATGTCGGCCCGGGACAACGTCGAGTTCCCGCTCCGGACGTTCACCGAGCTCTCGCCGCAGGAGATCCGCCAGCGGGCCGACGAGTGCCTCGAGCTCGTCGAGCTCCCCGACGCCGGGCCGAAGAAGCCGGCCGAGCTCTCCGGCGGCCAGCAGAAGCGCGTGGCCCTCGCCCGCGCCATCGCCATCGAGCCCAAGTACATCCTCTACGACGAGCCGACCTCGGGCCTCGACCCCGAGACCTCGAACACGATCGACGAGCTCATCCACCGCCTCGGCACCACGATGGGTACGACGAGCGTCGTCGTCACGCACGACATGCACTCGGTGCTGTCCATCGCCGACCGGATCGCGTTCGTCCACGAGGGGACGATCCCGTGGACGGGCACCGTCGACGACCTCCACCGGGCCACGAACGAGACGCTCCTCGCGTTCGTCCGGGCCAACGAGTACAAGATCGGCGTGCCGTCGGAGACGGCCTAGCGAGTGATGGGTGAGGGGTGAAGGGTGATGAGCCCGTATCCCGAGCCCCTCTCATCACCCTTTACCCTTCACGCTTCACTCCACGATGCTCACCAACGAGATCAAAGTCGGCCTGGCGGTCCTGCTGTCGGCCGTGGCCATCTTCTTCGGCGTCCGGTTCCTGTCCGGGCAGTCGCTGTTCGGGGGCGGCTACGAGGTGGTGGCCGTGTTCGAGGACGCGCAGGGCCTGACGCCGGGCGCCATCGTGCGGCTCAACGGCGTCCGCGTGGGCGACGTGCAGGACGTCCGGCTGGGCCCGAACGCGCGCGAGGTGTTCGTGACGCTGGCGATCGACGGCGGCGTCGACATCCCGCGCGGCTCGACGATCCAGACCTCCGGGATCAGCGCGCTGGGCGAGGTGGCCGTCGAGATCACGCCGCCGACCGGCGCCGACGCCGGGCGCCCGCTCGTGGCCGGCGACACGCTCCGGGCCGTCTCCACGCCCGACATCTTCGACCTCATCGCGGGCGAGTCGAACTCGCTCACGGCCCGGGCCGATACGGCGCTCATCGGGGCCGTCAACACGTTCACGACGCTCGACGAGATCCTCCAGAACTCGGGCGGCGACATCGAGGCCGTCCTCTCGCAGCTCCGGTTCCTGACGCAGGGCGCCACCCAGCTCATCATCGACGAGCGCGACCGGATCGACCGGACCATCGGCTCGCTCGAGCAGGCCGCGGCCAACGCCTCGGCCGTCTCGGACCGCGTCGGGCGCAACGTCGAGGACGTGTCGGTCGTCGTCGGCAACGACCTCGTGGCGACGTCGGGGACGGTCCGCTCGCTCGCCGAGGCCAACTCGGACTCGGTCACGGCCGCCGTCAACAACCTGTCGTCGGCGCTCCGGCGGGCCGACGAGCAGCTCGTCGAGCTTCGCGCGCTGACGGCCAACCTCGCCTCGCTCTCGGCCGACCTCGACTCGACGCTGAACTCGCCGAACGGGACGCTCGGGCTGCTCCTCAACGACCCGTCGCTGTACTACAACGCGAACGCGGCGGCGGCGGCGCTCCAGCAGATCCTCCAGGACCTCCAGGCCGAGCCCGGCCGCTACCTCCGCGAGCTCGACGGCGTCGTCCGGGGGTTCTAGCCCGGCCCCGTCAGCGGAGCCGGCAGGAGACGTCGAGCTCGACGGCGTCGAGGACCGGCGGCGCGGGGACGAACTCGGCGTCCCGGAGCCCGAGGAACGCCGCGTCGACGAGGAGTTGGGTGGGGCCGGGCGTGGGCCGGACGCGGAGGGCCACGACGCGCCCCGTCGTGTCGACGACGACCTCGGCCCGCACTCGGCCTTCGATCCCGGCCCTCCTCGCGAACTCGGGGTACTCGACGGCCGCCGCGATCTTTTTCCAGTCGTACCCGAGCGAGGCGACGGTGCCGGGGGACCCGGCGTCGACGACGATCTGGGTCCAGTACGAAAAGGCCTCGCCGCTCCGGTGCCCGCAGGTGCCGTACCCCGGCTCCGGGGCGGACGTCGCGCACCCC
>CAXRFJ010000214.1:0-16252 GCA_964229475.1 Rubrivirga sp. | reverse complement strand
GGTCGGCCGGGCCCAGGGGGCCGCGGCCCACGCCGGGCTCGAGGTCTGCGTCCTCGACGGCCGCGTCCGGACCGAGGACGGCCGGGCGTCGGTCGGGACGATGCACCTCGCGAAGGGGCTCGAGTTCAGGGCCGTCGCCGTCATGGCCTGCGACGACGACGTCGTCCCGCTCGAGGACCGCGTCGCGACGGCGGCCGACGCGGCGGCCATCGAGGAGGTCTACGACACCGAGCGCCACCTGCTCTACGTGGCCTGCACGCGGGCCCGGGACCACCTCATGGTGAGCGGGGCCGACCCGGCCTCGGAGTTCCTCGACGACCTCAGAGACAAGATGAGAAGCGCCCCGTCAGCCCCCCTCGGCTGACCGCCTCCAGAGCTACCTCGGCCCCATCCCACTGGGCAACCGGGGGAGGAGGGCTCCGTAGCGTGGGTCTCAACCGCCCCTACACTCGGCCCGTGTCGTGTTCACCGTATGAATCCCATTCCGCGCGGGATCCTATGGCACCATACATTTCACGTCCCGCCGAACGCAACCTGCCCTTTGATTCCCGCCCGCTTTCGCGTGAGCGTCGCGCTCCGCCTGCTCTTCCTCTCAGCTCTTCTCGCCCGCCCTGCCGTCTCTCAATCGGACGTCGCCGTCGACTACATCGTAGTCCTAGACGTGTCAGGGTCGATGGCCGGACTGCCGGCAGGATCTGGCAATCCCGATATCTTCGGGCAAGTGCAGGCCAGCTTGGTCGGGTTCCTCGACCAGTTGGACCCGGGGACCACGGTGTTCATCGCCCCCTTTGCCGATGGCCTCAGGGAGTTCAGGCGCTTCCCCGTCGAGGGGCAAGCCGCGGAGGGGAAAAGGTACGTCGAGGCCCTCTCAGCCAACGGGAACAGCACCCACGTCTACGCCTCCCTGCTCGAGGCCCTCTCGATGTACGAAGGGTTTAGGGCGGACCAGCCCAACCGCCGCGTGGGCGTCGTCGTCGTCTACACGGACGGCCAAGACAACGGCCCCGGCGGGCGGTCAATGGGGGACGTCATCGAGGAGTTCGGCCTGGCGCGTCAGCCCGACGACTTCCTCTACTACTCCACACTGGGGGTCGAGCTGTCCCCCGAGGACCGGGCGGCCCTAGACGCGAGCGAGTTCGCCGCGTACAACCCGAGCCCGAGCGGGTCGGTCACGCCCCTCCGCGTGGTCGAACCACGCTACCCCCTCCTCGACTTCTCCAACCTCCTCACCGACCCTGAAACCTCGCGGGAGCTGCCCTTCGACGTTCGGAGCCGCGGCGGACTCCCGTCGGGGACCCGACTCGTACCCCGGGCCTCGTTCCCCGGCATAGAGCAGGCTGGCGGCGCGGTCGAGGTCCGAGTGGACGGGGGGACCATCGACCCGACGGCGCCGGCCCCGGCCCAACTCGGCCTCCGGCTCGTCAACGTGGACCCGGCCTCGCTCGAGCAGGGCGCCGACGAGGGCACCATCCAGTTCGAGCCGACCGAGCCGGGCGTGTTGGCCCTCCCCGTCCGCGCCCGGTTCCGCTACCAGCCCCCCCGGACCGTCGAGGTCTCCGGAGCGGTAGACGAACTGGACTTGGGGTCGCTCGACCCCTTCGCCGATGGCGAGGCCTCGGGGTCGGCCTCGGTCCCGCTCACGTTCAACGCGGAGGCCCTGACCCGGGGCGGGAAGTACGTCGTCCGGGTCGAGCCGGACCCATCCCGCCCCCTCCCGGCCCGGTCGTTCACCCTCAACGGGGTCCGCGGGCAGCTCGCCCGGGAGTTGGAGGTCGACGGGGGGGCGCCGATCGAGTTCGGGGTCGACGTGGACTCTACCGTCGCACCCGGGCGCTACAGCGGCGTCCTCGTCGTCGAGAGCGGGCCCGAACTCGAGGCCGAGACCACGGAGATCCCGTGGACGGTCGAGGTCTCCGCCCCACCGCGAACCCTTATCGATTGGCTCACCCTCACACTCCTCTCACTGTTAGGCATCGCGCTCCTCACCCTCATGGTCGGCGGCCTCCTGACGGGGCTGTGGCCATTCTGGAAACGCCCCACGCTCCGGGGCCAGTTGGTCGTGGTCCGCGGCTCTGGTAACGTCAGGGACATCCCCCTCTATGGCGAACGGAGCGTCAGCGTGGGCTCGGGGACCGACCACCTGCCCGACGCGGCCGGCCGGCTCACAATCCGGGCCGGGTTCGCCCGAAAGGGCATCACGGCGCACCCTGAGATCAGGGCCGTCGCCGAGGAGGGGGCTGTCCTCCGTAAACAGCCAGGGGAGCGACAGGCCTCCCCCTTCGGAGCCGAGCCCGTCGCTGACCAAGACCAGTTCGAAATCGCCCCCTACACGCTAGAGTACGTCGCCTACTAACCCATGTCTCACAACGTCCGTCGCACCGTAATCATAGGCCTCGGCGGGACAGGCCGGGACGCCGTCCTGAACGTCAAACGTAAGTACCTCGAGGTCTACGGGACCGACGACGTCCCGACGACCCGGTTCGTCGTCTTCGACACGACTGACTCCCAAGCGCTCCACACGAGCGGGGGCGACGACGTCCGGCTCCGCCCCGGCGAGTTCGTCAAGATGACGGTGCCGAACCCCCGGAACGTCGTCCAAGTCAATCGGGAGGTCCGGGAGTGGTTCCCGGTCGACCGGGTCCCCCTGTCGGCCATCGCCGCCGGGGCCGGCCAGGTCCGGGCGCTCGGCCGCCTCAGCCTCTTCGCCAACGCCCCAAAGGTTCAGGCAGCGATCAGCCAGGCCTTCGACGACGTCCGCGCGCTCCGCCCCGGCCAGGACATCGGGGCCTTCGAGCCCATCGGCGACAACGTCCTCGTCTCGGTCGTCGGCTCGTTGTCGGGAGGCACGGGCAGCGGGACGTTCATCGACATCGCGTACCTCTGCCGGTCGTTCCTGAGCGCCGCCGACATACAAGTCGGGTACCTCCTGCTCCCCGACGTGTTCGTCGGGAAGCCCGCAACGTTCAACGTCAAGCCCAACGCGTATGGGGCGCTCAAGGAGCTCGACAGCCTGATGAGCATGTCGCTCTCGAGGACGGCCGAGCCCCTCACGTTCGGGGGCCAGAGCTACCCCCGCAACGAGACGCCGTTCGACATCGTCTACCTGGTCAACAACCAGAACGCCCGGGGGACCGTATTCCAGGACGTGGGCGAGCTGACCGAGCTCCTCGGGCTCGGCGTCTTCGTCTCCTCCGGGGCCACTGGGAAAGCCGCCGGCGACGTCTGGGACAACCTCCGGCACCACGTCACGTCGCTGGGCAAGTTCGACGGGAAGCGCCCGTCGTACACGTCGTTTGGGGTGAGCGAGCTCGTCCTGGACACCGGTTCGTACTCCGACCGACTCGCCACAGAGGTGGCCGTCCGGACGCTCGACCGGACCCTCCTCGGGGTCGACCCAAGCGACGTCGTGGACGATGTTGAGAAGTTCGTCTCACGGAACGAGCTCTGCGAACACGACGATGACCAGGTCATCGACGCGATCCTCCCCCCGGGGCAGTATCCGCGCCTCCGGGGACCGCAGAAGCTCACAAAATCCGACGTCGACGGATTCGTCTCAAACGCCCTCGGCCACAGGGAGAGGGCCGAGGCGGAGGCGAAGAAGGAAGCCGGCGAGGCCAGCGTCCGCCTGTCGCGTGAGAAGGAGGAGGCCGTGCGGTCGTTCGTGCGGGACCGACTGAGAAGCCCGAACGGTCTCGGGTACGCCCTCTCGTTCCTCGAGACGCTCAAGTCGAAGCTCGAGGAGTACCACCAGGAGATGGTCGACGAGCGGAGCGACCTCCGGGAGAAGCTGGCGAACATGGAGGGGCGCCCGAAAGCGCTCCGTGAGGATGCCGAGTCCGCCAAGGGGAAGTTCTTCGGACGGGACCGGTTCCTCGACGACCTCAAGAGGAACCTCACGGCCTTCGCGGACGAGCAGGCCCGCATTGAGGCGGAGGCCGCCCGACGCGATGCGGCCGCCGGGCTCTTTTCGAACCTCGTCGGGACCGTCGAGCGCGAACTGGCCGCGTTGTCCGACCTGCTCAACAAGTTCCGGTCCGTCAGGAAGGCGCTCGACGACCAACTGGAGCGTCTCCGCCGGAGCAAGAGCGGCGACCGCCCCTTCACGCTCGAGATCCAGCCGCCTCCGAACCTCCTCCGCGCGTCCGACGCCGTCGAGGACGACGACTTCCTTCTGTGGCTGTCCGAACGCGGCACGTCGCTCCACGAGCTCGCTGGCGTCCCGACGGACGACGTTCGGGCCACCATCAGGGAGTTCGCTTTCGACCGCCCGAAGGTGAGGGAGATCGGAGAACTGACGATCGAGGAGGTCCTTCGGGAGATGGACCCGACGGAGTATAGCCGGACAATCCGCGACCTCGCCGAACTGGCCGACCCAATGTGGCGCTACGACGCGTCCCACGTCTCGGGCGCGAAGCGCACGGAGCTCATTTACCTGTTCGGCGTCACGAATCGGGAGTCCAGCTTTCTCAACCAGGACGGCCTCACCGAGATCCTCCCCCCCTCCCCGTACCCCCCTGAGTTGGTGAGTACGGCCGACCCGAACCGCGTCTTCTGCTACAAAGTCGAAGCCGCCGTCCCGGCCTTCATCGTCGGCGGACTGCAGACGTACAAGCAACGGTACGAGAGCCCGGACTCGTCGTTCAGCTACCACGTCGACAAGCGGTGGGAGGAGTCGGCCCCGGACCTCTACCCGAGCGCGAGCGACGAGACCAGGAAGGCGTGGAGCCTCGCGAACGCGCCCGTGTTCGGACTTGTAGAGAAGCGGGGTACGCACTATTACGTGAAGAGCCCCAAATACGCGAGCCCCCTCGACGACCACTGGAGGAAGCTCGACCAGGGCCGGAGGAACGCGCTCGACGCCCTCACACGCGAGACACAAATCGTGGGCGAGGTCCAGCAGGCCCTTGAGCGCAAGTCGGCGGAACTCGGCCACACGGCGACGACGGAAGCGTTAGAGGTCTACCTGAAAGACCTCAGGCAGAGCCGTGTATCCGATTCGGAGACAAAGAAACTGATCGAGGGAGAAATCGCGGACATTGAGGCATACATCCAAGATCTCAACACCCTTTAGGATGGGAGCGCACCCTACCCTCCTCGTCGGCCTCGGGCGGACCGGGTCCGAGGTCGTCCGGCGCGCCCACGACCTGATATCTGAGGAACGCCCCGCCCTAGCCCCTCTCCTGGGGGGCCTCGTCCTAGATGACGATGGCCTACGCCGTCTCACCGGAGACCCGGAAGCTGACGTGACACCCCTCAAGGGAGTCACTGCGGCAGACGAACACCCCTGGCGGGGGAGCGCAGAGGCCGTCCAGAGGGCGCACAGGACCATCGTGAACGCGTTGAGGGCGACCGTCACCGATGTCCTCTCCCTGTCGTCCGCAGGAGCGTTCAACGTCGGGCAAGGCCTCCAGGTCTTCGTCGTCTCCGAGTTGTCCGACCCGCTCGGGTCCGCGGCCACGCTGCCCGTCCTTGAGGCTCTCGGGGAAACGCGGCGGTTCTTCCAGAACACGACTCGTCAGACGCACTTGGCCGTGTTCACGCCCGACCCCAGCCGGGGCGACCAGTCGTCGAACGCGAGGGCCGCCGCCGTCGTGCGCGAGTTCGAGCACGCCCTGGACCACAATGATCGCGGCGGGCCTTACCAAGGGGCCCTCGTGGACAACGTGTGGGTCTTCTCGAGGCAGAACGCCGACGGCCTCTTCGCGGACAGTCCGGAGGACCTCTCCCCCGTACTCGGCCGACTCGTCAGTGCCGTCCTCTCGGGCGAGGCGATGAGCGACCGTTCGTACGCCAGCATCTCTCAGACGTCCGTCATGGGGCGGCGACGCCGGTACGGGGCCGTCGGGACGGCCCGGCTCGTTTTCCCCCGGGATGAGATCATTGCGTCCGCCCTAGCCCGCGTGGCCGGCCGGGTCCTTTGCGAGTCCCCTATCCCCGAGTCGCGGTCCACTCCCGCCTCCGAGGCGTTCGGGCACTCACGCGACTTCATCCGGCGTCTGAACCTCGAGGGGCTCGTGGACCTCCTCCGAGTCGACGTAGAGGAGCACGAGATCTACACCCCCTTCGCACCCTCGCTCCCGGCCTCGGACCCCACGGGCCTGTCGGCCCTTGAATCCCTCAAGGCCCAAGCAAGCAAGTACGTAGACGAAGACATAGAGCGGTTCCGACGGGCCCTCGGGGCCCGTCGGGAACAGCTCGCCCGCCGCCACCGGGACGCTCTGGCCGACGAGGTGGCCTCGACCCTGGACCGTCCGGTACCGGTCACTCGTGCGCTCGCGTTTATAGACGCCTTCGAGGGTACGGAGTCCCCCCACATCGAGGGCGACCCCAACGACAGGCCCCTCACGCTGGATTCCCTGGACCGCGAGGTCAGGGCGTTCTTCGATTCCCAGTTCGAACCCCTGCTTTTCGGGACCATCGAGGACGAGGAGCGCGTTTCGTACCTGGGCTCCAAGACCCTCGGCCGTCGGGACGTCCTGCAGAGGGTGACCCTGGACATCCAGACGAAGCGGAGGTCCCTAGAACGACTGGAGGGGAGCATCGCCCTCCTGGAGGGCGAGTCGGCGGAAGCCGGCGAAGACGAGCAGGAGACATCGGACGCGCCACCGGAGAAGGCACTGACAGACACGGAGGCCGACCTCGAGGACCGACGTGCCGAAGCGAGGTCGGCGAAGGAAGGGAGGGCCGCCGATGCTGCCCGTCGCCTGCGGGAGGCTGGGGATAACGCAGACGAACTGCGTGCGGAGATGGACACGCTCCGCCGGATCGAACGAGCGACGAGGACCGAGGTGGCCCAGTTGGACCGGGCGCTGAGCGACACCGCCGAGAGGAGGTACCTCCTTGACAAGCTGATCTCGGACTTCGACGACTCGGTGACCGAGTCCCAAGAGGCGTATACCAGCGCCGTCCGGAGGATCAGAGAAGCGCGGAGCGCTCTCGCCGCAGCTAGAGCTACGCGTATGCGACGGACCAGGACTATCTCCCTGACGGGCGCCGTGATCACCGCCGTCGTGTACCTGATCGTGGGGTTGACGTCGAGTTGGGGCTCGCCGCCCACCCTCGTGGCCGTTGGCGCTACGGCGGCCCTGGCCGGGCTGGTATCCCTCGTCGTCTGGGCGTTCTACAACGCGGCGTGCACGGCAGCCCAACAAGCCATTGAGGACGCCCAAACCAAGTCAGCTCGGGCGCTCGAGGCCGTGGTCAGCACGTACCGCACGCACTACAAGGACCGGTTCAACCACGCGCTCTTCGGGGCCCTGGCGGACTGGCGAGACGGGGTCCGACGTTTCGCGGAGTCGCTACGGACTGACCTCGAGTCCTTCCGAAGCGAGTACCAAGCGTTCTCCGAACTGGACCGGGAGGTCTTCCTCCCTGTTGGCACTGCCACCTTGGAGTACGTCACGCCCGAAGGTGGGATCGACGGCTTGATCGACAAGCGCGACGAAACGATCTCTGCACGGCTCAAGGAGTTCAGCGAACAGGCCCCCCCCTCGTCGCTCTTCGCGTCGTACCGATCCCGTGGAGAAGACGCCTTCGCAGACCATGCCCGGGCCATCCAGAAGGCCGTACGGCCGGCCTTCGAGGACATCGAGCGGATGTCCCTCGACGACTTCCTCGACACAGCATTCGAGACGCCCGAACAGCGCTCCCGCGTCGTCTACCGCGCGTACAGGAAAGCGGCACCGTTCGTCCTGATCAGCGACCTCGGCGCTGCCGTAGAGGGCGGGGCCGGAGGGGGCCCCCAGGTAGAATCCATCGTCTACGCCAGTGTCTGGTCCCCCGAAGACTCCGGTCCGTTCAAGGCGGCCTTGGCCCAGTACGAAGCGACACCCAGGTACGAGAAGGGTGGCAGGGAAACGACGGCGGACCTCATGAGGGTAGACCTCGGCTACGCCGCGTTCCAGATCGCCCCTTTCGTCGAAGCGGAGCACGATCTCCGTGCCTTAGACGATGGAACTGCCGTGTTCCACTCATCCAACGAACTCGCCGCGAGTGCCGGCCCAATCGTGCCGAGCAGGCTCGAACTGGGAGACGAGTCAGCACCCCACCGAAGGGCAGCGTGCCTAGGCCTCGCCCTCGGGCTAATCCAGGATAACGGGGGGCAGATCGAGTCCGGGCTCGGGGCCTTCACATCGTACCCCGCCCTAGTCAGCCGGATGAGGCACCACTCCAGCTCCCACTACGTCGCAAGCCTGGAGTCCGACCTCGACAAGGTCAGAGCAGAATCGAACAGTGAGTCGCTTTTTGACGCGCTCGGCGAGTATGTCATGAGGGCGGATATGGACGAGGTCGACCAAGCGATCATCTCCGGCGAACGGGCGCGGCACTCGGCCATCTGACCGGGGGCCCCCCCCCACCGGGCAGCGGCGCCACCGGTCCAGAGGCCAAGAAAACTAGGCTTACGGCGACCGAGGTAGGGGTCCACACGAAGACCCGAAGCGGTCTCGACGTGACGAGGACCCGCCCGAGGCCAGACTCGGTCGGCCTCGTATTCCTACCAGTAATGGAGGCCGCTACCCCGAAGGCCCTCGGTGAGATTCACGATCCGCCCCCCTAGAGCCCGGGCGACCCCACGTCACCGCCCCGCTCCCCCGACACAGAGGTGGGTGATCGTCGCCTTGTCTTGGACGACCCGGTAGAGGAGGTAACCGAGGAGTTCGTCGCCCTCCGCATCGGGTACCACTAGGATCCACCCCCGAGCGGTATGATCGATGAACGCCCCCTCGGGCAGGAACCCCAGAGTCGCGCGGTTCGCCTTACCGAGAGCGATGACCTCCGGGAGTAAGTCGGGACGCTCGTCGATCTGGAGGACGGGGTTCATAAGGGCGCCGAGTTTCGCGCCCCGACATACCCGGTGGCACCTAGTCGAGGCACTAGAAGCTGCCCCTCTATCCCACTATCAGTTTCGTCGCCAACTGCCGATACAGCCGCCACATCTAGCATAGTATGCCGATTCCGACCCTTCCCAGAACGCCCCCATGACACCCGAGGTATTCGTCCTCGTAGCGGTGGCCGCCGCGGTCGCCCTCGCCTTGGCGTGGGCCTCCCGACAGGGGGCGGAGGAGAACCCTTCCCGCCGTTCGGACTACGCGGACAGTTGGGCCGCGTACAGGTCGGGGGCCGAGTCGAGGCGGGCTGAGCGCCAGCGGGCCCGGTCCTCCAGGGCGCTCACCCTCGTCTCCGTCGGCCCCGTCAGGGATCACGCGCAGAGCATCTCCGTCGGCGCCCCCGAGACGTGCTACTACCTCATCGTCCTCACGGACGGGGACCGCGAGTGGGAGCGGCCGATCTGGGGCCGGGGCTCCGGCGGCCGGAGACGGTTTCCCTTCTCGCCGGACGACATCCGGTCCTACAGAGGCGACCTCGGCGCGCTCTTCGCGATCGAGGAGATCCCGGCCGAGTTGGTCCCGGCCGCGTCCGACACCGTAGGAGCCCCAGGGGCCCGGGTCGTCCGGCTCAAGAGCGAGGCGTGGGCCGACACGCTCAGGGCATACGCGAAGCTCGGCACCCAGGGAGCGCAGCGGAAGGGGCCGCCGGTCCGGGGCGTCGACGCCCGAGGGCGCGACGTCGTCGAGCTACGGCCCGAACGCGTCCGAGTCGAGGGCACCGAGCGGGCCGCCCCCCCTCCGGAGGAGCCCAGAGCGGTCCCCGTGACCAAACACCGAACGGCCGACCGACCGCTCCCCTCCCCGAAACGGCCTGACAAGGCGGACGACTGGAAGGACATTGAGGTCATCGTGCGACGGAACCGTGTTACCGCCCTCTACCACTTTACCGACCGGGCCAACCTCCCCTCCATCGTCGAACGCGGCGGCCTCTACAGCTGGCGGTACTGCGTCGACAACCAGATCGTCATCGCCCGACCGGGAGGGAACGAGCTCTCCCGTGCCCTCGACACCCGGAAGGGCCTCGAAGACTACGTCCGGCTCAGCTTCGCGCGCGAGACCCCCATGATGTACGTCGCCAAGAGGGACGGCCGGCTCAACAGCCCGTACACGCTCGAGGTCGACCCGGAGGTCATGTACTGGGCCGGGACCCTGTTCAGCGACGGGAACGCGACGGCGAACTCCGTCAAGGTTGGCCCCGGCGCCGGGGGCCTCGGGCACGTCCGCTTCGACGTCCTCAACAAGCGGCGGTGGGAGGGCGACGCCGAGAAACACCTCAAGCAGGCCGAGGTCCTCGTGCTCCGCCACCTCCCCGCCGAGTACATCCGGAACCTCCCCAAGTAGACCGATGGCCACGAGACCCCTCTTCGTCCCGGCTCCCGGCGCCCGCCCGAGCGTCGCCACGGTCGACCTCGAGTTCACCTGGCACCCGGGGTTCGCGGTCTCGCAGCGGCAGAAGAACGTGGCCGCCATGCACGACGCGGCCGGCGCGCTCGGGTACTCCCGGGTCCTCGAGATCTCGACCAAGTCGGAGTCCGAGCTCGGCCGCGCCCTCAGCGCCTTCAACCTGTCCGTCACGTGGAAGGGGACCGGCGACCGGTCCGTGGTCGAGGGCCTCTTCCAGGGGAGCAAGGTGTTCGAGGCCGGCGGGCCCTACACCGACCTCTACTCCGCAACCGGTCGCGAGGCCAAGAGGGACCCGAGGGTCCGAGAGTCCGGCCGGCTCGTCGGGTTCGAGCTCGACGGGGCGCCCTGGCCCCTCGAGCCCAAGACGGCGTTCTACGACTGGCTATACGCCCTCGCCCTCGCCCGCAACCCCGGGCTCGCCGAGGCCGTCCTCGACTACGACGGGTTCACCGACGTCGAGTTCAACCCGGCCAAGTCCGTCAACTGCCAGGCCCACTCGGCTGCCCTCTTCGTCGCGCTCCGCCGGGCCGGGCGCATCGACGGGAGGCCGCTCGGGCAAGACGACTTCCTCGAGGCCGCGTACGGCGGCGCCGCAACCCAGACGCCCGGAAAGCCCCGCCAGGCCGACCTGTTCGACGACGGCTCGACCTGACGAACCCCGAGACCAGGGTAAGCCTATGGGTAAAGGTAGAGCCCGTTTCAATCGATTCCAGCCCGTTGCACGACGTTCCACGTCTTGGCAGAACGGCCCCAGGGCGTTTCAGAGGGTTGCATACGGTTTCAGGGCGTTCCACCTCACTGGGCCAGTAGAGCCCACCCCCGCCGTTGGCCCCCACAGTGGAGACCGGGAGCCCGAGGCCTTCGAACGGAGCGGCACGAGGAATAGGGCGCCAAAGAGAGGAACGCGTGGGCGTGCCCCCTACCGGACCCGTCACGAGGCCGCAGGCGCGCCCTCGACGAGCCACCCCTCCCAGGGCCGCAGCCGTCCGCACCGAACCGGCCCCGGTCGCGTCGACAGGAGCGGGCGGACGTCGGGGGGCACGGTGACCGGCCCGCCGCGGAGGTTCATCATCACCCGCAGGCGGTCGGGGCCGCGCTGGCGCTCGAAGGCGAACACCCCATCGGGAGCGTCGGGCACGAGTCGGTAGTCCCCCGACCGCAGCGCCGGACGCTCGCGGCGGATCGTCAGGAGCGTCCGGTACAGCACGAGGAGCGAGGCGTCGTCCTCTCGCTGCACCGCCACGTTCGCCGTGTCCCAGCCGGAGTGCAGGGGCAGCCACAGGTCGTCGGGCGGCGCGGACGAGAACCCGGCGGACGGAGACGGCTCCCAGGCCATCGGCGTCCGGCCCCGGTCGCGGCCGAGGGCGAGAATCCCGGAGCGGAGCCCCATCGGATCACGGACCCGGTCGGGAGGGATCGCGACGTCGGGCAGTCCGAGCTCGTCGCCGTAGTACAGCGTCGGCGTGCCGCGGAGGGTGAGGAGCAGGAGCGCCGCGAGGCGGGCGCGCTCCGGGCCGAGGCGCGCCGCGAGCCGCCGCTCGTCGTGGTTGCCGAGGACGTAGTTCGGCCACGCGCCGTCGGGGACCGCGGCCTCGATCGCCGCGACGTGCCGGCGGAGCCCGTCGGCGGTCCACTCCACGTCGAGCAGGCCGAAGTTGAGCGGCATGTGGATCTCGTCGAGGGCCTCGCCGCCGTAGTAGGCCGCCCACCGATCGAGCGCGTCGGGCAGGTGGATCTCGCCGAGCGTCACGCGCTCGCGCTCGTCGAACCCGTCGACGACGGCGCGGACCTCGCGGTACAGCGCGTGCGCGTCGGGGTGGTCCTTGTCGTGGACGTGGAGCTGCGCGTCGTACGGGCTCGTCGGCTTGTGGCCGCCGCTCGGCGCCGGGTTCGGCGGGTTGTCGCGGAGCGCGGGGTCCTTGAGCACGTGGTGCGCCACGTCGATCCGGAAGCCGTCGACGCCCCGGCCCATCCAGAACCGGAGCGTGTCGAGCATGGCCTCCTTGAGCCGGGGGTTCCGCCAGTTGAGGTCCGGCTGCTCCTTCAGGAACGAGTGGAGGTAGTACTGGCCGGTCCCCTCGTCGAGCGTCCAGGCCGGGCCGCCGAAGGCGCTGAGCCAGTTGTTGGGGAGGGCGCCGTCAGGCCTCGGGTCGCGCCAGACGTACCAGTCCCGCTTGTCCGAGTCGCGTGACCGGCGGCTCTCCGCGAACCACGGGTGCCGGTCAGACGAGTGGTTCGGGACCCAGTCGACGATCACGCGGAGCCCGCGGGCGTGGGCGTCGGCGACGAGGCGGTCGAAGGCGGCGAGGTCGCCGAACAACGGGTCGACGTCGCAGTAGTCGGCCACGTCGTAGCCGAAGTCCGCCTGGGGCGAGGGGTAGAACGGGCTGAGCCAGAGCGCGTCGACGCCGAGCCAGACGAGGTAGTCGAGCCGCTGGCGGACGCCCTCGAGGTCGCCGACCCCGTCGCCGTCGGAGTCCTGAAACGAGCGGGGGTAGACCTGGTAGATCACCCCGGTCTGCCACCACGGGCGCGACTCCGTCACGGCCTTACCGGACGACGAGGACCCGGCGCGACGCCGACCGCTCCCCCATCGTCGCGCGGATGACGTAGACGCCGGCCGCGCTTCGGCGGGCGCCGTCCCACCGGACGTCGACCTCCCCCGCCCCGACCGGCCCGTCGTGGAGCGTCGCGACGGCGCGGCCGAGCGCGTCGAACACGACGACGCGGACGACGCCGGCCTCGGGGACTGTCAGCCGGACGGCGGTCGACGCCGCGGTCGGGTTGGGCCGGGCCGGGCCGAGGGCGAACGGCGCCACGCGGCCTCCGCCCTCCCCGGCCGTCTCGCCGCGGCTGAGGGCCTCCACCTCGGTGGCGGTGAGCGCCCGGTTGTAGAGGCGGACGTCGTCGAGGACGCCCGCGAAGTTGTAGTCGGCCTGGCCCGGGAGCATCTGCCCGAGGAGGAGCGGGAGGCCGGCGGACGGCATCCGGCCGGTGTGCGGCGCCGTCGCGACGCGGTCGCCGTCGACGTAGAGGGCCAGCTCGGCCCCGTCGTAGGTCGCGGCGAGGTGGACGAACGCCTCCGGCACCGCGGCCGCCGGCGCGTCGAGGTCGACGACGCCGGCCTCGGTCCGGACGGTCCAGCGCGGCCGCCCCTCCGGCGTGAGCGAGAGCTTCCAGCGGTTCTGCCAGCTCCCGTGCGAGACGATGAACCGCTCGCGGTCGGGCCCGTCGTCCGGCCGCGCCCAGACGCTGACCGTCACGGCCTCGGCCATGTCGAGCGTCGGGTGGTCGGGGACGCGGACGAGGTCGTCGACGCCGTCGAAGCGGAGGGCGGTGCCGGGGACGCCGGTGCGGCCGGGCGCGGCGACCGGGCCGAGGACCTCGCCGTCGTTCCCGAACGGGCTCGCGTCGGCGGCGCCGGCGTCGAGGCCGAGGTCGAGGACGAGACGGCCGACGGTCACGACCGCCTCCCCCGATGCGGCGGCGCCGCTCGGGTCCGACGCCGTGCACGTGACCCGGACGCGGCCGGCCGTGCCGGGCGCGCGGTACGTCACCTCGGCCCCGTCCCCGTCGATGGCGCCGGCCTCGGCCGCCCACGAGAACGTGAGCGCGTCGCCGTCGGGGTCGCTGGCCGCGCACGCGAGCGCGGTCGACCCGCTCACGTCGGCGACGCCGGGCGACGCCGTGACGGTGACGCTCTGCGGGGCCTGGTTGGCGAGCACGCGGAGCGTGACGCTCGCCTCGGCCGTCTGCCCGGCCGCGTCGGTCACGGCGCAGCGCACCGGCACGTCGCCCACGGCGGCGCCGCTCCACGTCGCGCGGGCGCCGTCGGGCACGAGCGCCCCGGCCTCGGCGGACCACGCGACGGACACGGCGCCCTCGGCGTCGCCGCCGGTGCACCAGAGCGTGGCCTCCTGCCCCACCGAGAGCGTCGTGTCGGACGCGACGAGGGCGCGGACGCGCGGCGGCCGGTCGGCCGGGAGGTCGGCCCGGTGGTCCACGACGATGCCGTTGACGAGAAGGCGGCCGTTCTCGCGCGTCTCCACTCCGTTCGCGACGGGGAAGACGAGGACGCGCGCGGCGTCCGGCGGGACCGTCACCGAGGCGGACCGGGAGACGCCGCGGGCCATGAAGGCGTCGGCCGCCGCGTCGTACACGTCGTACGTGCCGAAGGGGAGCGGGACGGCGACCGTCGCGTCCGCCGCGGTCGGGTTGTAGACGAGGACGGACGCGTAGGACGGCGCGGCGTAGAAGTCGGTGGCCCGGAGGTCGAGGCGGAGGACGCCCGGCACCGCCGTCGAGTCGACGAGCGCGGCGAGGTAGCCGACGCTCGACGAGCCGTAGAGGCCGAGGTTCGTTGGCGCCCAGCCGCTCCGCATGGCATCGCCCGTGGCGTACGGGCTCGTGGTCCCGACGCGCTCGCGGAGGCCCTCGTAGGCCACGACGCCCAGCGGGTCGTTGGCCGCGACCCACGCCTCGTTGTCCTGGTTCGCGTCGGGGAGGAACGGCCCGTAGAACAGGCGCGAGGCGCTCGCGAGGTTCACCATCCACCGCCCGACGGCGCGGGCGAACCGGTCGTCGTAGCGGACGAGCGGGACGAGCGCGGCGGCCTGCTGGAAGCCGTTGAGCGCGAACGCGTAGTGCTCGTACCGCGCCTCGCCGACGAGCCCGCTCACCGAGCGCCCGCCCCACGTCCCGACGACCGTCCCCCAGTTCCGGAGCGGGCCGACCTCGAAGCCCCACCGGACCAGCTTCTCGACGTCGTAGCTCGTCCCGAGCTCGGCGTTCATCCGCGCCGCGGCGAGGGCACCGTAGGGCAGCTGGAGCTCGTACGACGGGTTTTGGGTCCGCCGGTCGAGGTCGTCGAGCGCGAGCTCGGCCCCGATCCGGTAGCGCTCGTCGCCCGTCTCGCGGTAGGCGTGGTAGAGGATCCAGGCGAGCGCGCCGGCGGCCTCGGGCTCGTGGACGCCCGACGTGAGCGGGCGGAGCGTCGCGAGCGAGATCGCCCGCGCGTTGAACGAGGGGACCGCCCACGGCGCGGCGCTGCCGCCGAGCGCCTCGACCGCGTCGAGCCACCGCTCGGCGACGGACACGAACTGGGCGTCCGAGTCGCCGACCCCGGGGTAGAGGTCGCGGAGCTGGTAGAAGAAGACGTTGGGCATCGTGTCGTACCACCAGTCCTGGCCGCTCCGCGCGGTCGGCGTGTTGAGGTAGACGCCCTCGCCCGAGGCGCGGCCGAAGAACTCCTCCGCCCGGAGCACCCAGTCGGTCCCGAACTGGCTCCGCTTGTTGGCGCCGTTGAGCGTCGCCCCGACGAGGGCCGGCAGGACGTTGATCGCCTCGCCCGGTACCTCGTTGCCGCCGCCCACGTACGTCTCGATCCCGAACGCCCCGTGCGCCGGGTAGTTGACGGTCCCCTCGTAGCGCTCGACGAACGGGGCGTACGTTCCCGTCCGGGCCGGGTCGAACACGAGCGAGTCGTAGGCCGTCGCCACGCGGCCCCAGTCGCGGAGGAGGTAGTCGGCCGGGAGCGCCGGCATCTGCTCGACGCGGTCGATCGCGACCTGCTGGGCGGGCGCCGGGCCGCCGGCGAGGGCGGCCGCCGCGAGCGCGAGGCGGGCGAGGAGGCGGCGCATGGCTCAGCCCGCCTCGGCCCGCTGGCGGAGCGCCTCGACGAGGCCGCCGAGCGGGAGCCGCGCGCCGAAGATCCGGCTGTCGGCCCCCGCGTACGGCACCACGAGGTCGTCGCCGACGACGTAGTTGGCGCACGAGAACACGACGTCGTCGACCCCCAGGTCGGCGTCGCCGACGCGCTCGGCGTCGCCCTCGGGGAGGAGGACCGGCTCGATCCGGGCGAGGACCGGCTCGGGCTCGGCGGGCGCGACGAGGGCCGCCGAGAGGTTGTAGAGGCGGCGGCCGTCGAACGAGAAGTGGCCCTGGTGGTAGACCGCCAGGAA
>CAXRFJ010000213.1:0-2820 GCA_964229475.1 Rubrivirga sp. | reverse complement strand
GCGGACCTCGGGCCACCGCGGATCGGCCGACGGCATCACGCCGGCCGCCGACGGCGGGGCCGGGATCCGGACCGGGAGTGACAGGACGCCGGCCAGGGCCCGGCTCCGCGCGCCCGACGTGGCCCGGACGACCGCCGAGGCGGGCGGGCCGGCGACCTCCAGGCCGGCGTCGATCCGCACGAGGTGCTCGGCGAGCTGGGCGAGCGACCACGCGCCCGGCGCCGGCGCGGCGTGGACGGCCGCCTCGGGCAGCGCGTCGAGGCGGGCGGCGAACGCGGCGCGGTGGGCGGCGAGCGCGTCGAGCAGACGGGCGGCGCGCGGCGTCATCGGAGGGCGGGGACCAGAGAGCGCTCGGCGGTCGGGGCCAGCGACCACACGACGGCCCCGCACACGGCGACCGCGC
The DNA here is from genome assembly GCA_964229475.1 of Rubrivirga sp. Lineage (GTDB taxonomy): Bacteria > Bacteroidota > Rhodothermia > Rhodothermales > Rubricoccaceae > Rubrivirga. The sequence goes on along the minus strand of CAXRFJ010000213.1, from coordinate 2,417 downwards.
TGTTCTTGAGCACGCCCGTGAGCGGGTCGAGGAGGGTCGACGGGTCGGTCCAGACCACGCCGAGCGTGATCGCCGCCATGGCCGCCGTCGTGACCGCGACCGCCAGCCGCTCGCGGTAGCCCACGAGGAGGACCGCGCCCGCGATGGTCTCCAGCACGCCGATGGCGACGAGCGTGGCCTCGGGCGACCCGACCCACAGGTCGGAGTCCGCGACGAGGGCGAGCTCGCCGGGGTCGCGGAGCCAGAGCTTGAGGCCGAGGCCCTCGCCGAGCCACACCAGCGCGAGCGAGAGGCGGGCGGCGCGGCGGAGGGCGAGGGGCGTCATGGCTCCGACTTTCAGTGATGATTGAAAATTACGAAGGCGATCTCTAGGAGTTTCACCACCGCCGGGCCGGAACCGATGCCCGGCCGAACCCGCTCAACCGGCCGAACTCGCGGCTCCGCCCATGCACGTCCTCCTCACCGGCGCCACCGGCTACGTCGGCGGTTACGTCCTCGACGCGCTCCTCCGCCACGGCCACACCGTCCGCGCGCTCGTCCGCAGCGGCGGCGACGGGCTGGCGGCGCGAGAGGACGTGGACGTCCACCAGGGCGACATCACCGACCCGGCCTCGTTCGGCCACGCGTTCCGCGGCGTCGACGCGGTCGTCCACCTCGTCGGCATCATCGACGAGAGCCCCCAGCGGGGCGTCACGTTCGAGCGGATCCACGTAGACGGGACGCGGCACGTGGTCGAGGCGGCGCGGGCGGCCGGCGTCGGCCGGTTCGTCCACATGAGCGCCAACGGCGCCCGGCCGGACGGCGTGAGCGCCTACCAGACGACGAAGTGGGCGGCCGAGGAGATCGTCCGCGGTGCGGGCTTCGAGCACTGGGTGATCTTCCGCCCGTCGACGCTCTTCGGCGACCCGGGCGAGGACAACCCCGAGTTTGCGAAGCGGCTCTGGGAGACGCTCGTCAAGCCGTTCCCCGTCCTGCCAGTCTTCGGCGATGGGCGGTACGAGCTCCAGCCGGTCCACGTCGAGGCCTGCGCCGAGGCGTTCGCCCAGGCCGTCGGCCGGGAGGCGTCGAACGGCGTGGCGTACGGCGTGGCCGGGGAGGAGCGGATCTCGTACCGCGAGGCGCTCCGGCGGATCGCCCGCGGGGGCGGCATCCGCCCGAAGCCGACGGCGCCGGTCCCGATCCCGCTCGCGCGGCTCGGCGTGAACACGCTCGGGAAGGCCGGGCTCCTGCCGATCTCGCCGGCCCAGTTCGAGATGCTCGTCGAGGGCAACACGTGCGACGCGTCGGCCTTCTTCGCCGACTTCGACGTCGCGTCGCCGCCGTTCGACGTGCCGGCGCTCGACTACCTCCGCCAGTACTGACCCCGCCCGCCTCGACGCCGAGGCGGAGGGGACGACCGTAGGGCGTGAGCGGCCGGCGGTCCGGGTATCCTGGCGGTGCTCTTCCCTCTGCCCGATGCGTGCCGTCCTCGTCGTTCTCTTCCTCGCCCTCTCGGGCTGCGCCCACACGGCCCTGCCGCCCGCGGGCGCGCTCGGGAGCGCCCTCGGTCTCCGCTGGGCCACCGTCGACTCGCTCGCCGCCCGGCTCCCGGGCGGGATCGGCGTGTACGAGGGCGTCTCGACCGTCGACACGCTGCGCGCGTGGGCCGTCCGCCTGCCCGCCGGGACGCCGCTCGGCGTCGCGGCCGCCGCCGACCCGGCCGACGGGCGCGAGGTGACGACGGCCATCGCCGAGCGGACCGGTGCGTGCGTCGCCCTCAACGGCGGCTACTTCAACATGGAGACGGGCGTGCCGGTGGGCCTCGTCGTCCGCGGCGGCCGCGTCGAGGCGCCGCCGACGGTCGACGCCACCCGCGACGGCGTGCGGTACCCCGTCCGCCGCGGCGCGCTGGCGGTCGGTCCCGGCGGCCCCGAGGTCGCGTGGGTCGGCGGCGGAGACGCCGTCGCGTGCCGGTCCGACGGCCCCGTCCCGAACCGCCCCGGCGCGCCCGGCCGCGCGCCGACGTGCCGGCCGTGGGCGGTCGAGACGGCGCTCGCCGCCGGGCCCGTCCTCGTGCGCGACGGGCGGGCCGCCGTGGCCACCGAGGCCGAGGTGTTCTGGGGGTCCCACGCGAACCGACACCCGCGCTCGGCCGTCGCGCTCGCCGCCGACGGCGCCGTCTGGCTCGTCGTGGTGGACGGCCGCCAGCCGCTCAGCCGCGGCGTCACGCTCGAGGAGCTGGCCGAGCTCCTCCTCGCCCTCGGCGCCGCCGACGCGCTCAACCTCGACGGCGGCGGGTCGTCGACGCTCGTCGTGCGCCCGCCCGGCGGCCCGGCCGTCCGCCTCAACCTGCCGACGGGCCACGACGTCCAGCGCGAGGTCGCGAACGCCGTGACCGCCGCCTGCCCCGGCTGACCCCGCCCGCCGCGGCGCCGGGG
>CAXRFJ010000212.1:0-2911 GCA_964229475.1 Rubrivirga sp. | reverse complement strand
GGGGCCGGGGGGCATCGGTGGCGTGGGAGAGACTTGAACTCTAGACCTCACGCTTATGAGTCGTGAGCTCTAACCAGCTGAGCTACCACGCCGAGGACCCGCAGGATACGCCGCCCCCGGCCGACCCGACAATCCAAGGTTTGGGGAACGTGGGGAGTGGACGTGTGATCGCGTGGGGATCGGCCTCGGCTCGCACGCTCGGCGCCTCGAGCCCTCGGTCCCTCACCCACTGAGCGCGTAGCGCCAGGCAGCGCGGAGCATCGCCTCGTCCACGTCGGCCGCCAGCCGGGCCTGGCCGACGGCGTCGAGCACGACGTAGCGGACGCCCGCCGCCGTCCGCTTCTTGTCGGACTGGGTCGCGGCCATCAACGCGTCGACATCGAGACCGGGCACCGGCGCCCCGAGCCGGGCCACCAGTCGGTCGGCCTCGGCGAACGCCCCGGGGGTGTCGGCGACGCGGCCGAGGCGGAGGGACTCGGAGAGGTGGAGCGCGGCGCGCATCCCGAGCGCGACGGCCTCGCCGTGCGTCAGCGTCCCGTAGCCGGCCTCCTTTTCCAGCGCGTGCCCGAACGTGTGGCCGAAGTTGAGGAACGCGCGCTCGCCGGCCTCCCGCTCGTCGGCCTCGACCACGCGGGCCTTGACGGCGGCGGCGTCGCGGAGGAGCGGCGGGAGCACGTCCGGGGCGCGGGCGACGAGGGCGTCCCACTCGCGGTCGAGCCGGTCGGCGAGGCCCGCGTCCGAGATCAGCGCGTGCTTGACGGCCTCGGCGAGCCCGCTGCGGAACGCCCGGTCGTCGAGCGTGTCAAGCGTGGCCGGGTCCGCGAGGACGACCCGCGGCTGGTGGAACGCGCCGACGAGGTTCTTGCCGGTCGCGTGGTTGATCCCGGTCTTCCCGCCGATGGCGCTGTCGACCTGCGAGATCGTCGTCGTGGGGAGGTGGACGAGCGGGATCCCGCGGAGGAGCGTCGCGGCGGCGAACCCGGCGAGGTCGCCCACGACGCCGCCGCCGAGCGCCAGCAGCGGCGTCCGCCGGTCGATGCCGAGGCCGAGCGCCCAGTCGTGGAGGGCCGCCAGCTGCTCCAGCGACTTCGAGCCCTCGCCGGCCGGCACCGCGGTGCTCTCGACCGCCCACCCGTCGGCGCGGAGGGCGTCGGCGAGCGCGCCGAGGTGGAGCGGGCCGACGGTCTCGTCGGTGACGACGAGCGCGCGCGGGCCCTCCAGCCCGGCCTCGCGGAGGTGCATCGGGGCCGCCGCGAGCGGCTCGAAGTGGACGGCGTAGCTCCGGCCCTCGGACAGGGCGACGTGGACGGCGGGGGGCGACACGGGCGGGGGGGAGGGGAGGCGGGAAGATCGCCACGACGCCCGCCGGCCGGCCGGAACGACGAGCGGGGCCGACGGTCGCCCGTCGCCCCCGCGTCGTCCGGCGTGTGCCGTCCCTACTTTTTGAGGAGCAGGCCGAAGGGCTGGCCGCCCGCGTTCGCGTCCTCGTTGTCGGCGTAGAAGGCGTCGTAGGCCGCGAGGAAGACGTACCGCGCGCCGTCGGGGACGGTCATGCAGCCGCCCGTCGCGTCGACGTCCTCGTCGATGTCGGTCTCGAGCCCGTCGTACGCCGTCGCGAGCGTCGTCACGTTCTCCGCCGTGTCGATGGCGCCCGCGACGCGGTCGCGCTGGGCCGGGGCGAGGAGCACGTCGCTGGCGCTGAAGACGGCCGTGATCTGCGGGTACCCGCGCGAGCTGGCGAGGACGCCCGGCTCCGTGTAGAAGTCGCCGACCGCCCGGCCGCACACGACGTCGCCCGGGCTCACGCCGTAGTCGGCCAGCAGGATGGCGGGCGCGTCGAGCGCGTCGTCCTTCCTCGTGAGCGTGTAGGTCTGGCGCGGGTCGACGGGGATGACGCGGTCGGACGTGTCGCCGCCGTCGCCCCCCGCCTCGGAGTCCCCGTCGCCCGGGTCCCCGTTGTCGGTGGCCCCGCCGTCGTCGGAGCCGTCGCCGTCGGAGCCGGGGTGCCCGTCGGGGGAGCCGGCGTCGCCGGCCGAGCACGCGGTGCAGGGGCCGTCGTCGAGCCCGACGGAGTCGCAGCCACCGAGGACGAGGCCGAGGGTGAGGAGCAGACCCGGGAGGGTCAGGAGCGCGCGCATGGGGGCGTGGAGGGATGAGGCCGCGCTCCTCAACAGGGCCCTGCCCGGCCTCCCCGCGCGTCCGTATGGGCCGACGAAATGTCTCGCGAGGGTGCCGTCGTTAGGGACTGTTCGTCAGTGGGGACGGTCACCGTTCGGTGACGATCGCCCCGTCGTGGAACTGCGGCCTTCGCCGTATCGTGGCATCCCGCGACCCCGCGATTCCCCCTCACCAACCCTTCCCCTCATCATGGGACTCCTCGATTTTCTGAAAGACGCCGGCAAGGACCTGTTCGGCGGCAAGTCCGGCAACGAGGCCGAAGAGATCAAGAAAGAGATCGAGCGCGCGCTCGGCGACAACATCTCCGGCCTCGGCGTCCGCTTCGACAATGGCAAGGTCACGCTCCAGGGCACGGCCAAGAGCGTGGCGGCCAAGGAGAAGGCGGCGCTCATCGCCGGTAACGTCAAGGGCGTCTCGAACGTGAACGACGACGGCATCACGGTCTCCGGCGCCCAAGCCGCCGGCACGGCCACGGCCGCCGCCCCCGCGGCCAGCCAGTACTACACGATCCAGAGCGGCGACACGCTGTCGAAGATCGCGAAGGAGAAGTACGGCGACGCCAACGCCTACAACAAGATCTTCGAGGCCAACCGCGAGGTCATCGGCGACCCGGACAAGATCTACCCGGGCCAGCGGATCCGCATCCCGGCCGCCTAGCGCGCCCCGTCCGCATCGATTCGTGGGCCCCCCCGGCCCCGGCACCGCGGCCGGCCGCGGCGCCGCGCGCCAGGCG
>CAXRFJ010000211.1:0-4157 GCA_964229475.1 Rubrivirga sp. | reverse complement strand
CACCCCCGCCGGCCCGGCCTCGACTCGGAGTTAGATCCCGCCCGGCGCGGGGTCTACGGCGGCATGGACGACCACGCCCCGCCCCAGATCGGCCGTGCCACGTGGTGGCTCGTCTCGTTCGTGCTCGTCGGCGCCGGCCTCGCGCTGGGGTCCGGGCTGTACGAGCCGGAGCCGCCGCACCCGTGCGAGGTGCGGGCGGCGCGGGACCCGGCGTCCTCCGACCTCGACGGGTGCCTCGAGGCGTGGGACGCCCGCCCGGCCCCAGGCCGGCCACGTGGGCGGGTCGAGGGACAGTTAGGAGAGTCCCCCACCGATTTCGACGCGGGAAACCGCTAGTTAAGGGCCCCCTTTTCTACAGCTCATGCCCATGATCGACACGGACCGCAGCGCCCCCCTCCCGCAGCGCGCGCGCGCGTTCGCCGACGCGCTCGAGGCGGAGGGCCGGCCCCGCACCGCGGCCCACCTCCGCACGGCCGCCGACGCCCACGACGACCTCCACGCGGCGGGCCGCCCCCATAAGGCGCGCGCCCACCTCGTCACGGCCCTGTCCGGGTTCGTCTCTGCCCGGGAGATCCAGGCGATCCTGTCCGACACGCCCTGACGGCCCGCCGAGGCCGACGGCCCCGGGGCGGTCACGCGCCGACGCCGCCCGCGAGCCCCGACCAGGGCTCCGTCGCACGCGGGCTGCCGGGAACGGGCCCGGCGGCCTCGGCCTCGAGCTCGTCGGCGACCTGGCGCATGATGGCCGCCGTCTCCACCTTCCCGGCGGCCTCGAGGATCTCGGCCTTCCGCCGGATGTCGTCGGGACCCGGTCTGCCGGCCGGTCGCGTCGGTGCCCTGTCGTTCACTGTGTCCATTGCGCTGAACCCAGGCCCCGCCTCCTGGGGTGGTGGTCGATCGAGCCGTTAACCCGTCAGCGCGTTGAGTGTTGCCAGGCGCCGGCCCGACGTCGGGGTCCGTCCTACACGGCCCGGGCTCGACTCGGAGTTAGATCCCGCCCGCATCGGGGTCTACGTCGGCATGGACACAGGCCTCGACGACCGCGCCCGCGACGACCTCGACCGGATCGCCGACGAGATGGAGGCCGACGGGCTCCCGAGGTCGGCCCGCCTGCTCCGCGTCATCGTCCGGCCCGAGCGGTGGCGCGAGTGGGAGATGGCCGGGGTCCGCCCGTGCTTCGCGTGGGGCGTGGCCACGGGCGTGGTGCTCGCGCCGGCGGCGGTGGTTTGGGCCGACGTCGTGCGGGGGTGGGTCGGCGGGTGACCGAGGCGGGCGCTGTGCGGCGTGGGAGGTCGACCCGTGGCCGGACGCCGCCGAGGCGCTCTGAGAGCGACCTAGGGCGGGTCCGGATGCAGTGGGTCTTAGAGAGGCCGAATCGGGCTGAACGCGAGGTCGTAGATCTTGCGGAGAGCCTTGAGCGGCAGCAGCGATACGGCGTTGGTCACGAACGTGACGGTGAACCGGAACCGGATCATCTTCGCGCGGCCGGTTTCGCCGGCGGCGAGGGCCTCGTTGTACTCGACCTCGAAGTCGGAGTGGATGGGCTGGAGGACCCGCTCGAAGTTCTTCGATGAGAAGCAGAAGCGCGCGAGCTCGAGCAGGCTCACACCAGGGGGACGACGCACGACCCTGGGCCTCGCGCGAGATCGGCTCCGGAGGATGTCGTCCAGCAACTTCGCGGTGCGTACCAGCGTGGCCGAACCAAGCATGAAAGCGAGGACGCTGATCGCCGCGGAGAAGAACACGGCCGCGGTTGCGACGGCGTCGCGCTCGACGCTCGCGGGGGACGAGATCAGGACGCGAGCGAACGGGAGTCCGAAGAGGACGCTGGCAGGGAGGACGCAGAGGGTGACGAGGAGCCGACGGGGATTCACTATGGGTGGGGGGACGACGACTAACCGAAGGCGAGGCCGCCGGGAAGGAGAGCCGCCCGATACTCCGCCAGCGCCTGGGCGCCGTGACCGGTGATCCGGTAGAGTCGTCGGGGCGGCCCCTGCTCCCCGGCCGGCGTTTCGGCGAGCCAGGATTCGACGAGCCCTTTGTCCTCCATCCGGTCGAGGGTCACGTAGACGCTACCGCGCTTCAACGCGCCGTCCGACTGGCGGACGAGGTCGAGGCCGTAGCTCTGACGGACCCCGGACAAGAGGCTGAGGACGATCAGCTCGTTGCGGGGAATACGAGGGAACATTGCGCATGAGCCCGGGACGAATGGGAAGGAGGCTTGCTGATCCGGCTTGGAGAACGGGTTACAGCCGGGGGATGGATGGTCGGGTGGGGATGCGGTCCCGGGGGTCTTCAGATTGTAAGACATTCCACCGAGCCCGTCAAGCCTCTCCACCTGGTCTTTACCTCGCGGAGCGTCCCCGATGTAGCGCCGATGTAGCTCGGCCCGACGGCCGCCCGGCCGGCCTCCCCTCCTCCCCGTTGGCCCTCAACGACTTACGCCGACGGCCCGTCGTCGTCGCCCCGCACCTTGCCATGGTGGAGGTCGCGAGTTCGAGTCTCGTGTTCCGCTCCAAGAGAGACGCCCTTCCCGACCCCGGGGAGGGCGTTTTTCGTTTGGCCCCGGCCCGCACTCCGACCGGGCGCCCGCAAGCGGCAAGGGTCGCCCCACCCCGCCTCGGCGGCTCGCGGGCTCGGACGCCCCGCAGCACCCGCGAACGCGGCGGACCGACGTCGCGACGCCGCTCACGGTGGGTGGGTCGGGACCTCGATCGACACGCGGGTCCCCCGCCCCGGCGCGGAGGCGACGTCGAGGTGCCCCCCGACGAGCCCGACCCGCTCAGCCACGCTCGGGAGCCCGAACCCCCCGCACCGCTCGGCCGCGGCCGGGTCGAACCCGTCGCCCTCGTCCTCGACCACCACCCGGACCCGCTCCGGCCCGCCGTCGTCGACCCGCTCGGCCACGAGCCGGGCCCGCTTCGTCCCCGCGTGCTTGGCCACGTTGAACAGGACCTCCTTGAGGAGCTGGTACAGGAGGACGCGGATGGCCTCGTCGGGGACCGGGATCGCGGCGGCCACGTCGACCTCCACCTCGAGCCCGTACCGGTCCCGCTTCCGGCGGGCCAGCCACCCGAGCAGGTCGGCGAGGTCATCCCCCTCGAGGAGGGGCGGCGCCAGGTCGTGCGACAGCGACCGCGTGAGCCGGGCCGCCTCGGCCACCGTCTGCTCGGCCCGGTCGTGGAGCGCGGCGGCCTCCGTCCCGGGACACGCCCGGCGGAGGAGCTCGAGCGTGTACGTCAGCCCGTGGAGGTACTGCTGGAGGTCGTCGTGGAGGAGGTGGGCGACCCGGCGGCGCTCGGCCTGCTCGGCGACCGAGAGGGCCCGGGCGAGCTCGCGGACCTGGGCCGTCCTCTCCGCCACCTCGCCCTCGAGCTGGTCTCGGGACCGCCGCACCTCGTCCTCGGACGTCCTCCGCTCCGTCGCGTCCTCGATGGCCAAGAGGACGAGCTGGTGGTCGTCGAGCCGCCGGGCGTTGAGGACCATGACGCGGCGGCCGACCCCCTCGAACTCGTGGTCGACCTCGTACCCGTCGAACGTCGCCGCCTCCGGGAGGATGCCCTCGAGGAGCTCCCTCAGCTCGGGGAGGTCCCACTGGCCGTTCCCGAGGTCGTAGACGAACTGGCCGATGGTGTCCTCGGGGGCCACCCCGAACGTGTGGTAGAACGACTCGTTGGCAGCGACGACGCGGAAGTCGAGGTCGAGGATCAGAAGCCCCTCCCGGACCGTGTCGACGATCATCTCGGCGAACGCCCGGGCGCTCTCGAGGTCGGCGACGGAGCCGAGGACGCCGGCCGAGATTCCGACGTAGCCTTGCTTTTCCTCGTCGTACGAGGGCGGGCCACCCGTGGGCGGGTCGGAGGGGGTGTGGGCGTCGGACAAGGGCACGCGGGAGGATGCCCACAGAGTACGGGATACGAAATCCCCTGATCCGCGTCGCCGCAGAAGGAGCCCCTTGCAGGGTCGGCGGCGTCGCCGAGCCGCCTGGGAGCGACCGCGGGCGCGGGGCGCTCATCGCCCGTCGGACCGACGGCGTACGGGGGTCGCCCCGGGCAGGTGCCGACCCGAGTGCCGCCCCCACCTCATCCGTACGGGGCGTGGCGGTCGGGCTCGATCCTGCGTGAGCCCGACCGCTCCGTCGGCTGTCAGGTCCGGCC
>CAXRFJ010000210.1:0-2604 GCA_964229475.1 Rubrivirga sp. | reverse complement strand
GGCCGCGGCCTTCGTCGAGAGCTGCTGGAAGACGATGGACCGGAGGAGGCCCGGGAGCGTCTCGATGGGCCGGAGCGTGAGCGTCGGTGGGCCGATCCGGGCGATGGTGTCGGCCATCCGTGGGTCGGCCGCCGCGAGGGCCCGGCTGGCTTCGAGGACGTCGTAGGGGGGCTCCATGAGGACTGGGGACTGGGGACTGGGGACTGGGGACTGGAAGGTCCGCCCCTCCCCTGTCAGCCGCCAGTCACCGGCGCTCGCGCTCCGGCGTCCCCGATCTCACCGCGTCCCGGTCCCCTGCCTCCGGGGCCCCCGCCTCACTCGTCCCCGTAGATCATCGTCACGACGCGCCCGCTCCGCGTGACGAAGCCGCGGTACATCCCCTCCGTGTTGAACGGCATCGAGACGTGGCCCTCGGCGTCGAGCGCGATGATGCCGCCGGTCCCGCCGGCCTCGGTCAGCGTCCGGCCGATGACGTGGCTCGCGGCCTCGTCCACGGACTCGCCGAGGTAGGCCATCCGGGCGGCCACGTCGCGGGCGATGCCGAGGCGGATAAAGAACTCGCCGTGGCCCGTCGCGCTGACGCCGCACGTCGCGTCGTCGGCGAAGGTGCCGGCGCCGATGATGGGGCTGTCGCCGATCCGCCCCCAGCGCTTGTTCGTCATGCCGCCCGTCGAGGTCCCGGCCGCGAGGTGGCCGTCGGCGGAGAGCGCGACGGCGCCGACGGTCCCCATCATCTGCCAGGGCGCCGGGTCGGGCGCGGCGAGGCCGGTCTCCGACCGCTCGCGCTCCTGGACGCGGAGGAGCGACTGCTGGCGCCGCGCGGTGTGGAAGAACGCGTTCGGGACGAGCTCCAGCCCCTGCTCGAGCGCGAACTCCTCGGCGCCCTCGGCCGAGAGGAGCACGTGCGGCGAGGCCTCCATCACGCGCCGCGCGAGGAGGATCGGGTGGCGGACGTGCATCGTCCCGGTCGAGGCGCCCGCGAGGCCAGAGGCGCCGTCCATGACCGAGGCGTCGTGGCGGACGGTCCCGTCGGCGGCGAAGACGGCGCCGCGGCCGGCGTTGAACTCGACGTCGTCCTCGAGCACCTGGATCGCGGCGGCGACGGCGTCGAGCGCCGGCCGGCCGGCCAGGATCTCGGCGTGCCCCGCGCGGAGCGCCTGCTCGAGCGCGCTCCGGACGGCCCGCTCCGTCTCGTCCGTGATGTCGGCCCGCGAGATCGTCCCGGCCCCGCCGTGGACGACGAGGACGACGGGGTCGCCGTCGAGGCCGGGCAGCACCTCGGGCGCCTGGGCCGCGGCCGGGAGCGCGAGGGCGAGCGACGCGAGAAGAACGAGTGCGCGGAACATGATGGGGGCGGGCGTACGTTTGGACCGAGAAGATAGCCGGCCTCCCGTGCTCCCCCTCCTCCGTCGTCTCCGCCTGCCCGCGTTCGTGGCGGCCCTCGCGATCCTCGCGGGGCCGGCCGCCAGCGCCGCGTGCCTCCACGCGATGGCGGACGTGATGCACGACGGCCCCGCGATGCCGATGGGCGAGAGGCCCATGGAGCACCCCGCGATGCCGATGGACCACGGCGAGACGCCGCCGTGCCACGACGAGCCCGCTGAGCCCCCGCCGCCCGCCGACGGGCACGGGCTCCACGACTGCGCCTCGCCGTGCTGCCTCGCCGAGGCGCCCGTCTCCGACACCCCGCCCGTGGTCGCGTCGGCCGCACAGGCCGTCCCCGCCCCGACGGTGGTCGAGGTCGAGCCGGAGGCGGAGCCCGCCGTGCCGGCGGTCGAGCCCGACGCGTCGCCCCCGCCGCGGAGCGCGCGGCTCCACGCCGTCTTCCAGCGGTTCCTGATCTGAGAGGACCCGGGCGCAGGTCTGCGCCCGCTCGCGCCGCGCGTGCGGCGTGACTCCGGTTCGCCGGCCCCGTCGGGCCGGTGTGTCCCTGCGTGACGCCTGGTCCCCGGGCGCGCGCCGTCCTCTCCGATCCCCATGCTCCGCATCGTCCCCCTCCTGGGCCTCGTGCTCGCCGGGTGCGCCGCGCCCGCCGGCGTGGCCGTCGCCCCCCCCCACCCCGCCACGGCGTCCGCGCCGACGGCCCCGCTCGTCGTCTCCGCCGCGCCGCTGGCGCCGGCCCCCGCCCCCGATCTCCCGACCGCCCTCCGCCCGTCCGCCGACGAGATGAACGGGCACGGGATGGCCGCGATGGACCACGGCCCGATGGCGGCCGCCGCGTCCGACGACGCCCCGATCCGCCCGGTCCTCGACGCCTACCTCGCCGTCCACGACGCGCTCGTGGCCGACCGGCTGGCGCCCGACGCCGCCGCCGCGTTCGCCGAAGCCGTCGTCGCCTGGACCGCGGCGCCGCCGGCCGACGACCCGCACCTCTGGCACATGCGGTCGGCCGACGTCGACGCGCTCCGCCAATCGGCCCGCGCGCTCGCCGAGGCGGGCGACCTCGACGCGGCCCGCGCGGCGTTCGGCGCCCTCAGCGTCTCGTTCGCGACGCTCGTCGAGGCCGTCGGCGTGCCCGACGGCTACGGCCTCGCCCGGTTCACCTGCGGCATGGCCGACGCGCCCGAGGGCGGCGTCTGGCTCCAGCCGGCCGGCGACGCCCAG
>CAXRFJ010000209.1:0-2479 GCA_964229475.1 Rubrivirga sp. | reverse complement strand
GTGAGGGAAAGCGCCCGGCGCGCGGCCGGACGGTCCCCAAGCTGGCGGGCGTCCGCGGACGAGAATTGTACGGAGGTCCCATCGGCCGGGACGCGCCCCGATCAGCCCGGGAGCTGGCCCGGCGTGGCGCCGCGGCGGCGGCGGTAGGCGCCCGGCGTCATGCCGGCGAACGTCCGGAAGTCGCGGATAAAGTGCGACTGGTCGAAGTACCCGACGCGGTGGCCGACCTCGGTGAGCGTCCCGCCGTCGCCATGGAGCGCGCGGACGGCGCGGACGAACCGCCGCATCCGGATCGCGTCGCCGGCCGGTTGCCCGAACCACTCGCCGAAGAGCCGGTGCGCGTGGCTCCGCGAGTACCCGAGCCGCCGGTCGAGCTCCCGCGCCGACGTGTCGACGGTCGGGAGCGCCTGCGACAGGCGCCACATCTCGAGCGCGTCGTCGAGCCGGTCGGCCGCGACGAGCCGGCGGACCAGCTCCGCCTCCATCCACCGGGCACGCGCGGCGAAGTCGGGCGCGGCGCGGAGGCGGTCCTCGACCCGCCCGAGGTCGGCCAGGACGCGGTCGCCGGCGACGGCGGCGTCGCGGACCTCGGTGCACGGGAGCCCGAACAGGGCCGGCACGGCGGCCGGGTGGAGCTGGACGCCGAACGTGTGGAACCCCTCGACCGCGAGGTCGAGCGGGCGCGTGTGGAGGCCCGACAGGAAGCAGACCCCGCGGATCGCGTCGGTGTCGGGCCCGATCTGGCGGGCGCCGCGGACGGCGATCCGCTCGCCGAGCCGGAAGATCAGCTCGACCCAGCCCGACGGGAGGATGCGCCAGCGCGCCGGGCGCGTCGCGCGCTGCTCCCAGATGCAGGCGACGAGGCCGGGCAGGCTCCGGGGGCGGACCCGCTCGAACCGCATCACGTCGCCGGCGTCCCGGCCCGCCTCGGCGGCGGGGCGGGCGGGGTCGGGTGCGGCAGGCCTCATGTCCGTGGCGACGGGTCGGTGGAGGATACGCCGGCCCCCGGGCGCGGCGACCGGCGTGCCGCCCTCGCCCCCCGGTATCTTCGCGGCTTCCCACACCCGCCCGCATGGACCTCGTCTCGATCGGCCGCGGCCTCCTCGGCCTCGTCGGCATCCTCGCCATCGCCTTCGCCCTGTCCTCCGACCGCCGCCGGGTGAGCTGGCGGACCGTCGGGGCCGGCGTCGCGCTCCAGCTCGTGTTCGCCGTCCTGTTCCTGAAGGGCGAGGTGCTCGCCGAGACGTTCGCCCCGTTCGGCTGGCCGAAGGCGGCATTCGCGTGGGTCGCCGGCCTGTTCGTGCGGTTCCTCTCGGCCGTCGAGGCCGGGGCGACGTTCGTGTTCGGGACGCTCGCGCTGTCGCCCGGCACGGAGGGCTCGCTGGGGTTCTTCTTCTTCGCCTACGTGCTGCCGACCGTCATCGTGTTCGCGGCGCTCATGTCGATCCTGTACTACCTCGGCGTGATGCAGTGGATCGTCCGCGGCGTGGCGTACGTCGTCCGGCGGGCGCTGGGCACGAGCGGGCCGGAGTCGCTGTCGGTCAGCGCGAACATCTTCGTGGGGCAGACCGAGGCCCCGCTCGTCATCAAGCCCTACATCAAGCGGCTGACGCACTCGGAGCTCATGGCCGTGATGACGGGCGGCATGGCGACGATCGCGGGCGGCGTGCTCGCGAGCTACGTCGCGTTCCTCGGCGAGCGCTACGCGAGCGTGGCCGGGATCGCCGTCGAGGCCGGGCAGCAGCTGTTCGCCGAGCAGCTCCTGGGGGCGAGCGTGATGGCCGCGCCGGCCGCGCTCGTCCTCGCCAAGATCCTGGTCCCGGAGCGCGAGCCGGTCACGGACGCGGCCGCCGTCCCGGACACGGACGCGGGCGAGGCCACGCAGCCGTCGACGGCCAGCGACCTCGCCCACGAGGCGGCCGTCGAGGACATCGTCGACGCGGGCCCCAAGAACATCATCGACGCCGCGGCCACGGGCGCCGCCGACGGGCTCCAGCTGGCGCTCAACATCGGCGCGATGCTCATCGCGTTCCTCGCCCTCATCGCCATGATCAACGGGATCATCGACTGGGGCGCCGGCCTGTTCGGCTACACCATGACGCTCGAGAGCATCCTCGGCGTCGTGCTGGCGCCCGTCGCGTGGCTCATCGGCGTCCCCTCGGCCGACATCACGACGTTCGGCGGGTTCCTCGGGACGAAGGTCATCGCCAACGAGTTCGTGGCCTACAGCCAGCTCGCCGACGCCATCGGCGCGGGCGGGCTCGACCCCAAGACCGTGGTGATGGCGACGTTCGCGCTGTGCGGCTTCGCCAACCTCTCGTCGATCGGGATCCAGATCGGCGGGATCGGGCCGCTCGCGCCGGAGCGGACGGGCGAGATCGCGTCGCTCGGCCTCCGGGCGGTCCTCGCCGGGACGCTCGCCAACCTCATGACGGCCACGATCGCCGGCGTGCTCCTGGGCTGAGGTCGGGAGCCGGCC
>CAXRFJ010000208.1:0-2474 GCA_964229475.1 Rubrivirga sp. | reverse complement strand
GCCGTCGAGGCCCGCGACGTCCTCTCGCGCCCGGCCTACAGCTTCCGCGCCGAGTCCGACGACGACCTCGCGCTCGCCCTCCTCGGCGAGGCGCTCGCCGCGACGGGCTCGCCCGAGGCGGCCGTGCCGCTCCTCGAAGAGGCCGTGCCCGTCCTCGAGGCCGACCTCGGCCCGGACGACGCGATGACCCGCCGCGCCCGGCGCGCCCTGGCCCGGGTCCGGCCATAGCCCCAAGCCCCGTCGAGGCGGCCGGTCAGCACTCGGTGAACCGGACGGAGACGTTCGTGGCGAGCCCGCCCTGGCTCGTCTCCTTGAACCGGTCGGACATGGCCTCGGCCGTCTCGCGGAGCGTCCGGATGACGGCGTCGAGCGAGACCTTCGCGCGGTCGGGCGCGCCCGCGAGGGCCAGCTCCGCCGCGTTGATGGCCTTGACGGCGCCCATCGTGTTCCGCTCGATGCAGGGGATCTGGACGAGCCCCGCGATGGGGTCGCACGTCATCCCGAGGTGGTGCTCCATGGCGATCTCGGCCGCCTGGAACGCCTGCGCCGGGCTCCCGCCCTGCGCCTCGCACAGCGCCGCCGCGGCCATCGCGCTCGACACGCCCACCTCGGCCTGGCACCCGCCCATCGCGGCCGAGATGGTCGCGCCCTTCTTGAAGAACGTCCCGACCTCGCCGGCCACGAGCAGGAAGTCGAGGATCTCAGCCTCGGTCACCTCGTGGTCCGAGAAGCAGACGTGGTAGAACAGGACGGCCGGGATGACGCCGGCCGCCCCGTTCGTCGGCGCCGTGACCACGCGGCCCAGGTTCGCATTCTCCTCGTTGACCGCGAGCGCGAACGCGCTGACCCACTGGAGGATCTGCTTGAACGGGAACGCCCGGCTGCGGATGGCCTCGATCCACTCCCGCGACGTCTGCGCGTCGTCGTCCGGGAGGAGCCGGCGGTTGATGCCGGCCGCGCGGCGCTCGACGCCCAGCCCGCCCGGCAGGATGCCCTCGGTGTGGCAGCCGCGGAAGACGCCCTCCCGCATGACCGTCCAGATGGCGCGGAGCCGGCGGCGGATCTCGTCGTCGCTCCGCCACGCGCGCTCGTTCTCCCACACGCTGTCGGCGATGCGGCAGTCGGCCTCGCGGCAGTGGGCGAGCATCTCGGCCGGGACCTGCGCCGGGCGCGGCAGGCGGATGCCGGCGGCCTGCGCGCGCGCCTCGCCCTCGGCCACCACGAACCCGCCGCCGACCGAGTAGTAGGTCGACCGCCGCTCCTCGCGGCCGATCACGGCCACGCACGCCATGCCGTTGGCGTGGCCCGGCAGCCGCTCCGACGGGTGGAAGACCGTGTCGGCCTCGGGGTCGAACGGGACCGCCCGCCCGCCAAAGCGGACCGCGCGCTCGGCCCGGAGCGCCGCGACGTACGCGCCGATCCGCTCGACGTCGATCGTCACGGGGTCGTGGCCGAGGAGCGCCAGCCAGACGGCCTGGTCGGTGCAGTGGCCGCGGCCCGTCAGCGCGAGCGAGCCGTAGAGGTGGACCTCGACGCGCTCGACGCGCTCGAGGACGTCGGCCTCGGCCAGCTCGCCGAGCCACCGCTGGACGGCCCGCCACGGCCCCAGCGTGTGCGACGACGACGGCCCGACGCCGATCTTCAGCATGTCGAAGACGCTCAGCGCCTCCGGTTCGGGGGTCTCGGTCATGCGCGCAAGGTCGGCACGGCGGGCCGGCGCACCGTTGCCTTTCGCTGAACTCGCCCCCGGCCGCCCGCCCCGACGCCGGGGCAGACGGAGCCGGCGTCCCCTTTCGCTGAACTCCGGGCGAACGGGCCGCGAGCGTCCCGGCGGTCGTCGTACGATGGGGCCCCGTCCCCTCTCCCCCGTCCATGCCCGCCTACAAGCCCGACGGCTACTCCAGCGTCTCGGTCTACCTCCTCGCCGACGAGCCCCAGCGCGTGATCGACTTCCTGACGGACGTCCTCGACGCCGTGCCGCTCCGCCGGTTCGACCTGCCGGACGGCCGGCTGGAGCACGCCGAGGTCCGGGTCGACGACACCGTGCTGATGATCGCCGAGGCCGGGGCGGGCTTCCCAGCGTTCCCGGTCTGGCTCCACGTCTACGTCCCGGACGTCGACGAGGCGTACCGGCGGGCGGTCGAGGCGGGCGCGGAGCCGGTCCAGCCGCCGATGCAGAAGGGCGACGCCGACCGCCGCTGCGGCGTCCGCGGGCCGGCCGGCAACACGTGGTGGTTCTCGACCCAGACCGGCGCGCCGGCCGGCGCGTGACCGAGTCGGCGCGCGTCGACCTCAGCCCGTGCCGAGCACGGAGCCGGCGTCGACCGACTCCGGCAGCGGGCCGACGTGGGCGAGCTTGAGCGCGGCCATCCGGGCGCCAGCGCGGGCGCAGGCGGGCGGCGCCTGCCCGTCGAGCCACGCGGCGAGGAAGCCGCCCCAGAAGGCGTCGCCGGCGCCCGTCGCGTCGGCCGCCG
>CAXRFJ010000207.1:0-3068 GCA_964229475.1 Rubrivirga sp. | reverse complement strand
GCCCCCCGCACCTTCCGAGCGACCGCGCCCGTAGGCGCCCCGGCCCGGACCTCCGGGCCTCCCACCCCCAACGACGCACGTGGAACCCCAGGGCCTCGACCGCACCGCCATCCTCGGGATCCTCCTCATGTCCCTGATCCTGGGGCTGTGGATGATCCAGTCCGCGCCGACGGCCGAGCAGGTGGAGGCCCAGCGCGCCGCCGCCGACTCGGTCGCCGCCGTCCAGGCCGCCGCCGACTCACTCGCGGAGGCGGCCCCCGCGCCGGGCGAGGCCGAGGCGCTCGGGACGCCGGCCGCCCCGGCCGACTCGGCGTTCGTGGCCGCCGAGGGCCAGCCCGAGCGGTTCGTGACCGTCCTCACCGACCGGTACGAGGCCACGTTCTCGACCCACGGCGGGACGCCCGTCTCGTTCAAGCTCCGGAGCTACGACCGCGCCCAGTCCGACGAGCCCGTCGAGCTCGTGTCCGACGCCGACGGCGCGCTCGCCATCGGCGTGCTCCCGCAGCGGGGCGAGTACCTCGACACCCGCGCGCTGGCCTTCACGCCGATCGTCGACGGCCAGCCCTTCGAGGGCGACACGCTCCGGATCGAGGACGGCGAGGGCGACGTCCGGTTCGAGACGCCGGTCCGGGGCGCCGACGGGGCCGGCGCGCTCCGGTTCGTCTACGGCTTCCACCACGACTCGTACGACGTCGACTTCCGCGTCGAGACGCCGGGGACCGACCTGCTGAGCCAGGGCGGCGGCTACGAGCTCGTCTGGGACGGCGCGCTCCCGCTCGCCGAGGCCGACGCGCTCGGCGAGAGCCAGCAGGCCGGCGCGTTCGTCAGCTCGGCCGGCGACACCGAGTCGGTCAAGCTCACCGAGGCGGGCGAGGCCGAGCCCGTCGTGCTCACGGGCACCATCGACTGGGTCGCGGTCAAGACCAAGTTCTTCATCGCCGCGCTCATCCCCGAGGGCCCAACCGAGGGCGCGCGCCTCACGGGCGCCCAGGTCGGCGAGGCCGACGTGCCGGACGGGTTCTCGCAGGACTACTCGGCCCGCCTCGAGATGCCCGGCCTCGGGGCCGGCGAGGCCGCGGCCTACACGCTCTACCTCGGCCCGCTCGAGCTCCGGCGGCTCTCCGACTACGGCCTCTACGACACCGTCGACTTCGGCGCGTGGGTCGGGTGGATGATCCGGCCGATCGCCCAGTTCGTCGTGGCCCCGGCGTTCGCGTTCCTGTCAACGTTCATCCCGAGCTACGGGCTCGTGATCATCGTCTTCGCCCTCCTGGTGAAGCTGCTCCTGTGGCCGCTGACGGCCGTGAGCTACCGGAACGCGGCGAAGATGCGCGAGCTCCAGCCACAGCTCAACGCCGTCAAGGAGAAGTACGGCGAGGACCCGCAGAAGCAGCAGGAGGCCATGATGCGGGTCTACCGCGAGGCCGGCGTGAACCCGCTCGGCGGCTGCCTCCCGATGCTCCTGCAGTACCCGCTGCTCATCGCGCTGTGGCGGTTCTTCCAGTCGACGCTCGTCCTCCGCGGCGAGTCGTTCCTGTGGGCGGCCGACCTCTCGGCGCCGGACCCGGTCCTCCCGCTCCCGTTCACGGTCCCGTTCGTGGGCGACTACCTGGCGGGCTTCACGATGCTCATGGCGGCGTCGATGATCATCTCGATGCGGCTGTCGATGTCGTCGTCGAGCGGCATGGCGGGGGGGCAGCAGAAGGTGCTCATGTACATGATGCCCCTCGTGTTCTTCCTGTTCTTCAACCGGTTCCCGTCGGGCCTCTCGCTGTACTACCTCGCGTTCAACATCTTCTCGATCGTCCAGCAGCGGATGGTGAACCAGCAGGTCCACGCGGCGCACGAGCGGGGCGAGACGCCGGAGATCGACAAGGCGGCCGCGGTCGCCGAGAAGGCGGCTGGCAAGAACGGCAAGCGCGCCCGCCGGCCCGGCCGCCGCGGCGGCCTCACGTCGCAGGTCGCCTCGCGGAACGGCCAGTCGCGCTCGAAGAAGGGCAAGAAGTAGAGCGCTGTCGCGTGTTGCGTGAGGACGCAATGGCACAACCCGACACGCAGCACGCCACACGGTCCACGCCGACCATCGCGGCGCTCGCGACGGCGCGGGGGACGGCGGCGCTGGCGGTCGTCCGCGTGAGCGGGCCGGAGGCCGTGCCTATCGTCGCGTCGCGGTTCTCGGACGGCGCGCTGGCCGAGGCCGAGGGGCGGACGGTCTGGGTCGGCTGGCTCCGCGACGGCGCCGGGCGCCGGGTCGACCAGGTGGTGTGCGTCGTCTGGCGCGGGCCCCGTTCGTCGACGGGCGAGGACGTGGTCGAGGTCACGTGCCACGGGGGCGACACGGTCGCGCAGGCTGTCCTCCGGGCGCTCTACGACGCCGGGGCGCGGCCCGCGGCGCCGGGCGAGTTCACGCAGCGCGCGTTCCTCCACGGCAAGCTCGACCTCGCGCAGGCCGAGGCCGTCGCCGACCTCATCCACGCCGAGAGCCGGCTCGGGCACCGGACGGCCGTGGCGGCCCTCCGCGGGCGCGTCTCCGAGGCCGTCGGCGCCGTCCGCCGGTCGCTCGTGCAGACGGCAGCGCTCGTGGAGCTCGAGCTCGACTTCGGCGAGGAGGACGTCGAGTTCGCCGACCGCGACGACCTCCGCCGGCTCCTCGCCGAGGCGGACGCCCTGCTGGCGGAGCTCGTCGGCTCGGCCCGCCTCGGGGCGCTCGCGCGCGACGGCGTCCGCGTCGTGCTCGGGGGGCGGCCCAACGCCGGGAAGTCGACGCTCCTGAACGCGCTCGTCGGTGAGGACCGCGCCATCGTCTCGCCCGTGGCGGGGACCACGCGCGACGCGGTCGAGGCCGAGGCCGAGATCGGCGGCCTCCGGTTCCGCTTCGTCGACACGGCCGGCCTCCGCGAGACGGCCGACGCGATCGAGGCCGAGGGCACCCGCCGCGCCCGCGCCGCCATCGACGCGTCCGACGTGCTGGCCTACGTCGTCGACGCGAGCGCCGGGCTGGACGCCGAGGAGCGGGCGTTCCTGGCGGACCTGGCGGCGCGCCGGCCGGAGCTGCCGGTCGTCGTCGT
>CAXRFJ010000206.1:0-2679 GCA_964229475.1 Rubrivirga sp. | reverse complement strand
GCAGACCGGCCCGCGGACAGCGGCGCCGGCGGCGAGCGCGCGGAGCGTCGGGACCCCGACGACGGCGGCCCCGGTGGCGAGGGCGAGGCCCTTGGCCGTGCTCGTCCCGATGCGGAGCCCGGTGTACGACCCCGGGCCGGCGGCGACGGCGACGAGGCCGAGGTCGGACGGCTCGCGCCCGGCGTGGGCCAGCGCTTCGCGGACGAGCGGCGCCAGGCGCGTCCCGTGCGACCGGGGGACGTGGATCGCCGCGTCGACCAGCACGGCGTCGCCGTCGAGCAGGGAGACGGCGCAGACGTCGGTGGCGGTGTCGATTCCGAGGGTGAGCACAGGCCGGGGACGTGGAGCGGGTTCGCGGATCGAGCGGGTGGGGGGAGGGCGGTGACCCACCCCCGGAACCTGCTCAACCCCCCGACCCTCGAAACCCTTCCTCCTTGACATTTCCTTCACGCCCCGGGATCTTGGCGTCCCTCTCCACCCGAAGCGCTTCCGGCTTCGTCCAACTCCCTGTGCCATGACCGTCTACGACGCCGACCACATCCGCAACGTCGCCCTCGTCGGGCACCAGGGGAGCGGAAAGACGACGCTCGCCGAGGCCATGCTGTTCGACGCGGGTGCCGTCCCGCGCATGGGGACCGTCGAGGAGGGGACCACGGCCAGCGACTTCCACGACAGCGAGCGCGAGCGGACCATGTCCGTGTTCACGTCGCTCCTCCACGCCGAGTGGGAGGGCCACAAGATCAACGTGCTCGACACGCCGGGCTACCTCGACTTCTCGGCCGAGACCATCACGGCCCTCAAGGTCGCCGACACGGCCGTGTTCGTGATCGACGCGGCGGAGGGCATCCAGGTGGGCACGGAGCTCGCGTGGACCTACGCCAAGAACACCGAGACGCCGGCCCTCTTCGTCCTCAACAAGATGGACACGGCCGACGCCGACTTCGCGACGACGCTCGACCGGATCCGCGAGCGGTTCGGCCGCGCGGCGGTCCCGATGCAGCTCCCCGGCGGCTCCGGCACGCGGACGATCATCGACGTCCTGCTGATGAAGCAGATCCGGTTCGACGACAAGGGCCAGGCCCACTTCGAGCCGATCGCCGACGCCTTCAAGGAGCGCGCCGACGCCCTCCACAACGAGCTCGTCGAGTCGATCGCCGAGAACGACGAGGGGCTCATGGACCTCTACTTCGAGAAGGGCGAGCTGACCGAGGACGAGATGCGGACCGGCCTCCACGAGGCCATGCTCAAGCGCGAGCTGTTCCCCGTGTTCCTGACCGTCGCCAGCGAGAACGTCGGCGTGTCGCGCTTGATGAGCTTTATCGACAACGTGTGCCCGAGCCCGGCCGAGATGCCGCCGCCGCACATGGACGCCGGCGAGGTCCACGTCGACCCCCAGGCCGCGCCGGTCGCGTTCGTGTTCCGGACGATGGCCGAGGAGCACGTCGGCGAGTACTCGTACCTCAAGGTCTACGACGGGATGCTGACCCAGGGGATGGACCTCGAGAACGCGAGCGACTCGTCGACGGAGCGGCTCGGCGCGCTCTACGCCGTCAACGGCAAGGACCGCGACGCCGTCCCCCAGCTCGTGGCCGGCGACATCGGCGTGACGGTCAAGCTCAAGCACACCGGGACGGGCGACACGCTCCGGCAGAAGGGCTCGGACGCCGTCGTCACGGCGGTCGAGTACCCCGAGCCCCGGATGCGCCTCGCGATCCGCGCGGTCAACCAGGGGGAGGAGGACAAGATGGCGCAGGGGCTCGCGCAGATCGTCAAGGAGGACCCGTCGCTCGTCGTCGAGCACGACGCCCACCTCGGGCAGGTCACGGTCGCGGGCCAGGGCGAGATGCACCTCGACATCGCGAAGTACCGGCTGGCGCACCGCGCCGGCGTCGAGGTCGCCTTCGAGCGGCCGAAGGTGAGCTACCGCGAGACGGTCCGCGGCCGCGCCGAGGCGCGCTACCGCCACAAAAAGCAGACGGGCGGCGCCGGCCAGTTCGCCGACATCGCGATCCTCGTCGAGCCGCTCGACGGCGAGTTCCAGCCGAGCGGCCAGATGAAGGTCCGCGGCGAGCACACGGCCGAGACCGACTGGGGCTCGAAGGTCCAGTTCATCGACGCCATCGTCGGCGGCGTGATCGACATGCAGCGCTTTTTCGGCGCCATCCAGAAGGGGGTGGCGGACATGCTCCGCGAGGGGCCCGTGGCCGGCTACCCGGTCGGCGACGTCCGCGTGGTCGTGTTCGACGGCGGGATGCACTCGGTCGACTCGAACGAGAACGCGTTCAAGACGGCCTCGAAGATGGCCTTCCGCGACGGCTTCCGCGACGCGCGCCCGGCGATCCTCGAGCCGATCGTCGAGCTCGAGGTGCTCGTGCCGGAGTCGTACATGGGCGACGTGCTCGGCGACCTCAACACGCGGCGCGCGCGGATCCAGGGGATGGAGACGGAGGGGCCGTTCCAGAAGATCGTGGCGCAGGTCCCCGAGGCCGAGCTGTACCGCTACTCGACGTCGCTCCGGTCGATGACGCAGGGGCGCGGGCTCCACCGGGCACGGTTCAGCCACTACGACCCCGTCCCGCGCGACGTCCAGGACCAGCTCGTCTCGGCGCGGACGGCCGACGCGGCGGCCTAGCCGTCCCGCTCGGTGGCCCCGCGGTCCCGCTCGGCGGCGGGGCCGCG
>CAXRFJ010000205.1:0-5884 GCA_964229475.1 Rubrivirga sp. | reverse complement strand
GTGCGCGAGCGCCTCCCGGTCGTCGGGCTCGGCCCGGTTGCTCTGGATCCACGCGCTCGTCCGCTCGGCGACGAACTGGAGGGCCGCCTGGCGCCCGCGCATCCGGCGGAGTGGCGGGAACGCGTCGTCCCAGAACCCCTCCGTCACGGCGCGCGTGGCCGCGAGCCCCTCGGCGATGCCGGCGTAGCCGGACGACCGCGTGAGGCCGAGCACGAGGTAGCCAGCGACGGCGAGGTCCTTCGACCGCTCCGAGAGGATCTGGGTCGAGAGGTCCACGATCGTGCTGAAGTCGACCTCGCCGGTGGCCGCGCCCAGCTCGTCGACCTCGGCCTTGAGCGTCTGGAACGCGTCCTCGTACTTCATGTCCTCGCCGGCCGGGTGGTCGCCGGGGATCGGCGCGCGGATGGCCTCCAGGCGGGGCGTCGTGAGGGGCTCGAGGGTCTCGTCGTCGGCCATGAGGGCGAGGGTCAGCGGATCGTGTGGAGGCGGGCGAGGACGTCGGCGACGGAGGCGTCGGGGTCGCGGAGGAGGCGCCGGAAGGCCGGCGGGAGCTGCATGGCCGCTTTCCGGACGGCCTCGGCCGCGCCGCGGTCGACGTGGGCGACGCGGTCGGGGTCGGCGCTGCCGGCCAGGAGCGCGCGGAGGGTCGACGGGGGGGGCGTCGCGAAGAAGACGTAGAGCGCGTACGGCGGCCCCTCGGCCCAGAGCAGCGTGAGGCCCGAGCCGACGGTCGAGAGGAGGTACCAGCACACGGCGAGCCACACGGCGACGGCGTCGCGGCTGCGGAAGTCGGGCGCGGGCGGCGGGAGCGGGAAGCGGAGGCCGTACGGCGGCGGCGCGGGTGGCGCCTTGGCCAGCCGGTGGAACACGACGGCCGCGCCCGAGGCCCCGGACCCGCCCCAGATCCGGTGCCACAGGTCGTGGGCCCGCAGCTGGGCGATCGCCCGGACGTGCGTGTCGACCTCGCCCGACCGCCCGTCGGTCGGCGCCAGCGGCGGGAGGTGACCGAGGCGGCTGTCGACGTCCTCGATCGGGGCGCCGCGGAGGGCGCCCTCGACGAGCCACGAGGCCGCGTCGAAGACCGGCCCCCAGCGGAGCGGCCACGCGGCGGCCGTCGCCGCGTCGAGGCCGGCGCGCTCGACCGTCCGCCCGGCGACGAGCGGGTAGGCCCGGCCCACCTTGTCGCGGCTCAGCCGGACCGCCCCGACGAGCGCGTGCGGGCCGGGCGGGGCGAAGACCATCCGGTAGAGCGGCCCGCTCTCGGCGCGCGCGCCGGACCGGAGCGCCCGCTGCACGAGGTCGTCGAAGGCGTCGACGGCCGGGCCGGCGGGGCCGCGACGGACGAAGTCCGCCCGGGCGGGGAGCTTGCCGAAGAGGACGGGGCCGGTGTCGGTCATCCGGGCGTCGCGCCGAGGCGGGCCGGGCCGCCTCGGTCGGCTGGCGGAGCGGGCCGGCGCATCTAGTTGGCCGTCCGCGGCAGCGAGAAGCGGAGGAACGAGGCCGGGTTGGCGAGCGGCGTCGCCTCCGTCGTCGTGCGCATCTCGTACTGCGCCGTGACCGCGTGCGGCCCGTCGCGGAAGGTCCACGTCACGTCGTAGAGCGTCCCGCCGCGGGAGCGGACGGTCGCGTCCTGGAACAGCCGGAAGACGGCCCAGTCGCCCTCGTACTCCGTCGTGAGCGGGCCGAGCTGGCGCTGGACCGTGACGAACGCGCCGGGCGAGCCGGGCCAGCGGAAGTCGCTCCACCGCGTGCTCCCGAGCCGGTACACGTTGTTCGACCCGTGGACGCCGACGGCGACGGCGTCGACGGCGAGCGCGCGCTGGGCGGCGTCGGACGAGTAGGTCGGGAGGTCGGGGCGGAGGCGGAACGTGAGGTCGCCGGAGAAGAGGGCCCGGCCGATCTCCTGGCCCCGCGCGACGGCGCGGCGGAGCGCGGGCGAGCCGCCCCCGTCGCCGAGCGCCTCGGCGAGCGTCGCCAGCTCGCCGCCGGCCGGGTCGAAAAAGGCGCGGGCGTCGTCGATGGCCGCGTCGCGCGACGAGCTCGGGTCGACCGGGTAGCGCCCGGCGATCCGGCCGTACGCCTCGAGCGCGACCGACAGGGCCTCGGCCGCGGCCGCCTCGGCGGCGTCGGAGGCCGCGGCGGCCGCGTCGTTGGCGGCCGTCGTCACGGCGATCTGGCTGGAGATGTCGAGCGGCTCGAAAAAGAGGTTCGCGCGCGTCTGGCGGTCCATCCCGCGCGTGCCCTGCTCGATCTCGTCCTTCGTGACCGCGAGGAGGTCGGCCGCCATCGCCCGGTCGCCGGCGGCGCCCGCGATCCGGCGGCCGACCTGGGCGAGCGCCTCGAGCGCGGCGTAGAGGCCCTCGTCGGCCTCGCCGGCCGGGAGGCCGGCCGCGTTGAGCCGGTGGATGCCGGCGAACGCCTCGGCGATGGGGTTGGGCGCGGCCACCGTGTCCGCCTCGGCGGCGTCGCCGAGGCCGACGGCGGCGGCGGCGCGGTCGATGAACCCGCGCGAGCGCGGCGCCGTGTCCTCCGGGGGCAGCGTCGTCTGCTCCGCCACCGACGCCAGCAGCCAGCCGATGGGCGAGTCCGTCGCCGAGCCGAGGATCGCCAGCCGCTCCTCGGCCGCGGCGCCCGAGACCTCCTTGTAGTGGACCGAGTGGAGGAAGCGCGTCCAGGCGTCGACGTAGTCGGCCTGGTAGCGCGTCATGAGCGCGTCGTAGACCACGTCGGGGTCCCGGAGCTCGGGCGGGAGGTCCTCGGCGGTCCGCCCGAGCACCCAGTACTCGCCGGCCGGGTTCTCAGAGGCCTGCTGGAAGCGCCGCTTCACGACGCGGTCCCACCCGTCACGGGTAAAAAAACCCGGCACGACCCCCGCCTGGGCGAACAGCGAGAGGTACTCGGACTTGACGGCGTCCTCGAGCCCGAACGGGGCCAGCCGCGCGAGCGCCTCGCGGTGGATCCGCTCGTAGAGCCCGTCGAGCGTCGGCGGGATGTCGACGACGGCGACGGCCGCGTCGATGAGCCCGCGGTCGGCGTCGAACGGCTCGACGAGCCCGGCGGCGAGCCCGTCGACGAAAGCGTCGGTCTGGCGGACGACGAGGCCGGCCATCTCCTCGTTGTCGCCGGACGCGTCGGCGAGCGCGTTGCGGGGCGCGATCTCGGCGAGCCGCGTCTTCAGCGCGTCGCGGAAGTAGTCGCTGTGGCGGAGCGAGTCGGCGTGGGTCGTCAGGAGGAGGTACGCCTCGAGGTCGTTCTCGATGTCGACGCGGCGCGCGGCGCGCTGGGCGGCGAGCGTCTCGCCCGGCGTGTCGAGCGTGTCGGGCTCGTCGAACCGCCGCGACCGCTCCAGCGACGCCCGCAGCTGGCGCATGGCGTACACGGCGACGAGGTCGCGGACCTCGCCGTAGTACACGCGCGACGCCGGCTCGCGGACGGTGTCGCCGCGGTCGAGCCCGAGGCGGAGCGCCCGGCTGAGCGGGCGCGGCGCGTTCAGGCGCTCGACCTCCTCGCGCAGCCGCTCCAGCCGGTTCACGTCGGAGTACCGCGCGCCCTCGACGCGGAACGTCGCGCCGACGGCCTCCTCGGCCCGGTCCATCACGCGCTTGAGGTCGAGGCTGCTCCGGGCGCCCGCGAAGCCGAGCAGGATCGCCGCGAGCGCCGCCGTCCCGAGCGCCGCGAGACCGGTCCGCGTCATGGCGCGCCACGTGGCGCCGGCCGCCCGCTTCGTCCGCCGCGCGAGGTAGCGGTCGGGGAAGACGACGTCCGTGAAGACGTCCTTGAGGAAGTAGCTCTTCGGCGTCTCCGGCGGCCGCGGCGGCGGCGGCGTGCTCAGGCCGAACTGCTTGGCGAGCGCGCCGATGACGCGGTCGATGGGCGCGCCCTCCTGCGTGCCGCTCGTGAAGTAGAACCCGCGGAAGAGCGGGCCGTCGCCGAGCGGCGTCGGGGCGAACACGACCTCGGCGAACCGCGCCAGCCGGTCGCGGAGCGCGCCGAACTCGAGCGGGAAGTCGTAGATCCGCTGGCGCTCCTCGCGGCGGAGGTTCCGCGAGAGCCGCTGCGTGCGGACCGGCCGGAGCGCCTCCATCAGCCCGTCGAACTCGCGCTCGACGACCTCGTCGGGCGCCGCCGTCGTGTAGGGCTCGACGGTCGCGCCCCACACCTGCTCGCGGGCCTCGCGGTCCAGCTCGCCGAAGAACTCGACGAAGCCCGGGACGAGGTCGGTCTTGGTCACGACGAGGTAAACCGGCAGCTTCAGCCCGAGCTGCCCCACCAGTTCGTCGACGCGGCGGCGGACGTTGTCGGCGTGGTCCTCCAGGTCGCGCTCGTCGCCCAGCAGGTCCTGCGCGCTGATGCCGACGAGGACGCCGTTGATCGGCCGGTCCGGGCGGCTCTCCTTGAGCGCATCCAAGAACGCGGTCCACTCCTCGCGGTCCTCGTCCTCGGTCGTGTAGCGGCCGGCGGTGTCGAGGAGGATCGCCTCGTCGGTGAAGAACCAGTCGCAGTTCCGCGTGCCGCCGACGCCGCGGACGCGCTCGGCGCCGGCCGGGAAGCGGAGGCCGCTCTCGAGGAGCGCCGTCGTCTTGCCCGCGCCGGGCGGGCCGACGAACAGGTACCACGGGAGGGCGTACAGCGCCTTCTTGCCGCGGCCAAACCGGCCCGACCCACCGAGGCTCGACGCCTTGAGCTGCTCGACCGCGCGGTCGAACGACTCCTGCATCCGGGCGATCTCGGCCTTCCGATCGGGCGCCATCTGCGCGGCCTCCCGGGCCGACTGCTCCTTCAGCGCGTCCTCGATGTTGCCGCCCGACCGCCGCGCCTTCATCGCCGAGGCGGCCAGGGCCCCGACGGCGGCCACCAGCAGCCCGATCACGATGAGCAGCAGCGTCGTCATCGGGACGCCGTAGCGGAGCAGCATCAGGAACGTGCCACTCACGCCGACCGCGCCGAGGAGCGAGAAGAGGATCTTGCGAGGCGACATGGCCGTCGGGGGCTACTCGGCCGCCGCGGGCGCGGCGTCGGTGAGGGCACGGAGGTCGTCGGCCGTGTCGCCCGCGGCGCCGGACAGCGAGACGCTCAGGCCGAGGTAGAGGAGCGCGACGAGGACGGCGGCGCCGACCCACAGCGCCCACGTCGGGAGGCCGTCCTTCTCGGCCTCGGCGGGCACCTCGCGGGACCGGCCGCGCGGCGAGAGGGCGCCGGGCGCGCCGTGGGCCCGCTCCAGCCGGCCGTGGAGGTCTTCCACCAGCCGCCGCAGCACCTCCCGCCCGTGGATCGCGTAGCGGCCCTTGAAGCCGAGCGCGAGGCAGAGGTAGTACACCTCCAGCACGCCGGTCCGCGTGGCGCCCTCGTCGAGCAGCCGCTTGAGCCGGTCGAAAAAGCGCTCGCCCGCGTCGTAGCGGTCGTAGTGGGTAAGCTGGAGCGGCTGGGCCGACCACGCGTCGTGGCCTGGCCAGTCGGTCGCGAGGATGGCCTCGTCGAGGAACGCCACGAGGCAGAACGTGGCCTCCTCGACGTCCTCCTCGGGCACGTTGTACGACCGCGCCGTGCGGGCCGCCTCCGAGAGCAGCCGCTCGATCTGCTGGCGGAGCGCCTGCCCGTCGCCGAGCCGCTGGGCCGCGCGGATCTGGAGGACGAGCGAGAACACGGGCGTGAACGCGCCCGCCAGCGTCCGCTCGGTCGCGAACGTCTCGGGCAGGTCGAAGTCGTCGTGGTCCGCGTACGGCGTGCCGTGGAACGCCGAGTCGTCGTATCCACCGCCGCCGCCGCCCGCGCTCTTGTAGGTGGCGAACGGGTCGTCGGTCTCGGTCGACGGGCGCGCGGCGAACGGGTCCGCGCGGTCGCGGGGCTGGGGAGCCGGCGCCGGCGGGGCCGGCGCGAACGGGTC
>CAXRFJ010000204.1:0-2525 GCA_964229475.1 Rubrivirga sp. | reverse complement strand
GGCCCGGATCGACCGGGAGGTCCTCCAGGCCGTCGTCGACGACTTCGTGCCCCCCTCCTACCCGCTCCAGGTGGAGCTTCAGACGCTGGTCGCCGTCATGGAATGCACCAGCCGCTCGATGCTCCCGGAGCGGTTCCGCTCGCTCGACCGCGAGGCGACCGTGCGGCGAGTGGGGGAGCTCAAGCGGCTGGTGGGCGACCGGTAGACCCGTTACTTCTTGGTCATGTAGGCCTTGTGCATCTTCTGGTACAGGTCGTACGAGATGAGGACGGCCTCCGGGTCGTTGTTCTTCTGGATCATGATGCCGGTCTTGAGACCTTTGGCCTGTTCGATGAGCGACGACGTTTTGGAGCGGAGCTCCGTGACCGTGGCGATCGCCTCGATGCCCTGGGTGCTGTACATCCGGGTGGGGGGAGGAAGGTGGTAGTGAGGTGCCGGCGCTGATGTGGTGGACGCCGCCCGCATAAAATACAGAAAACCCGCAGTTCGACCGCCCTCCTTCCCGCCGATGTATCTGGCCCGCGTCTCCGGCACCGTCGTCGCAACCCAAAAGCAAGCGCCCTTGTCCGGCCAGCGGCTCCTCGTCGTGCGGCGGGTCGGGCTGGACGGCGAGCCGCTCCCGGCGACCGAGGACGTGGCCCTCGACCCCGGCCTCGACGCCGGCCTGGGCGACGTGGTGCTCGTGGCCAAGGAGGGCGCCGTCGTCGCCACGCTCCTCGACGGGGACCGCGACGGCCTCCCGACGCCGGCCAACGTCGTCATCGTCGCCGTCGTCGACGAGTGGTCCGTGTCCGGAGAGTCCGTGCGTCGGTGACCGGTGGGACAGTCCGTCCGCCTCGGCGTCGAGGTCGGGTGAGCCGACTCACGCACCGACGACCGCCCCACCGCCCCTGACTCACCCCCTCTTCAACGCCCCCGGGAGACCCCGTCCGGCGGCTCAGGGTATTCTCCCCTCCCCCCCTCCACTCCCCTCTGACCATGGCGAACGCACCCTACGACGTCCTCGTGATCGGCTCCGGGCCCGGCGGCTACGAGGCCGCCATCCGAGCCTCCCAGCTCGGGCTCAAGACGGCCATCGTCGAGAAGAACAAGCTCGGCGGCGTCTGCCTCAACATCGGGTGCATCCCGACGAAGGCCCTCCTCAAGTCGGCCGAGATCGCCAGCCAGCTGGCCCACATCGCCGACTACGGCTTCACGGGCGACGGGTCGGCCGTGAGCCCGGACTTCGCGGCCGTCGTCAAGCGCTCGCGGGGCGTGGCGGACAAGATGAACAAGGGCGTCCAGTTCCTCATGAAGAAGAACAAGATCGACGTCCACATGGGCAAGGCGACGCTCCTGGGCGGGGGCAAGGTCCGCGTCGAGCCGTCGGAGACGATGGACGGCGAGACGGTCGGGCAGAGCGAGGAGATCGAGGCCAAGCACATCGTGATCGCGACCGGCGCCCGCGCCCGCGAGATCCCGACGCTCCCCGTCGACGGGACGAAGATCATCGACTACAAGCAGGCCATGCTCCAGACGGAGAAGCCGGGCTCGCTGCTCGTGGTCGGCGCCGGCGCGATCGGCGTCGAGTTCGCCTACGTCTACCACCACATGGGCACCGAGGTGACCGTGGTCGAGCTCCAGGACCGCCTCGTCCCGGTCGAGGACGCCGACGTCTCGAAGGAGCTCGAGCGGGCCTACAAGAAGATGGGCGTGAACGTGATGACCGGCGCCCAGGTCACGAACGTCGACACGTCGGGCGCCAAGTGCGTCGTGACGATCCAGACGTCGAAGGGCGACCAGACGGTCGAGGTCGACCAGGTCCTCTCGGCCGTCGGCGTCGTCGGCAACGTGGAGGGCTTCGGGCTCGACGAGGTCGGCGTCGAGCACGAGCGCGGGGCCATCAAGGTCGACGCGATGTACCACACGAACGTCGATGGGCTCTACGCCATCGGCGACGTGGTCGGCGGGCCGTGGCTGGCGCACGTGGCGAGCCACGAGGGGATCGTGTGCATCGAGAACATCGCGCACCAGGAGGGCAAGCTCGACAAGGCCCCGCACGCCGTCGACTACCTCAACGTGCCCGGCTGCACGTACTGCCTCCCGCAGATCGGCTCGGTCGGCTACACCGAGGAGAAGGCGAAGGAGGCCGGCTTCGAGGTGCTCACCGGCAAGTTCCCGTTCACGGCCAACGGCAAGGCCACGGCGATCGGCGACAACCGTGGGTTCGTCAAGGTCGTCGTCGACGCGAAGTACGGCGAGGTCCTCGGCGCCCACATCATCGGCCACGACGCGACCGAGATGATCGCGGAGGTGGTGACGGCGCGGGCCCTCGAGACGACGGCCCACGAGATCATGCACGCCATGCACCCCCACCCGACGCTCTCGGAGGCGGTGATGGAGGCGTTCAAGGACTGCTACGGCGAGTCGATCAACATGTAAGCGCGGCGCCCGCCGCGGACCGCCGAGTGGGTCGTCCGCCCCGCTGGGGCGCGTCGCCGGCGGGGCGGTCTCGGTTCGGCCGCCGCGGGGGCGGGGCCGCTCAG
>CAXRFJ010000203.1:0-3026 GCA_964229475.1 Rubrivirga sp. | reverse complement strand
GAGGAAACCCTTGTGCAGACTCGTGCAGAGCCGCAGGCGTGTGGAGGGCGGGGCTAGACTGTGCCCGAATCCGTACCCGCGATTTGGCTACACGCTCGGTCGCCCGCGGCCCCCGAACGCCCCCCATCCCACCATGACTCGATTCGCTACGCTCCTGCTGGCGGTGCTCGCCGTGCCGGCGGCGCTCGCCCAGGCGCCCCCCACCGTCACGCTCGGCGCCAGCCCGACCACCATCGGCGAGGCCGGCGGCCAGTCGACGCTGACCGCGACGCTCTCGGCCACGACCGACGAGGTCACCACCGTCACGATCGCCGTCGCCGGCGACTCCGACGCCTACTCCCTCGGCGCGAGCACGATCACGATCCCGGCCAACCAGGCCACCGGGTCGACCACGCTCACCGCGACTTCGGACGCCGACTTCGACGACGAGACCGTCTCCATCTTCATCACGGGCGTCGCCGGCGACGACGGCGACACGTCCGACGACCCGACCGAGAACGGCGACCAGCAGGTCGACGTCACGATCGAGGACGACGACATCCCGACCGTCCGCCTCCTCGTCAACAGCAACACGCTGACCGAGGGCGAGTCGACGATCGTCCGCGCCCGCCTCCCCGGCTCGGCCACGGCCGACGGCGACGTCACCGTCACGCTCGGGACGAGCGGCGGCGCCGGCGAGTTCACCCTCCCCACGACGGTCGTCATCCCCGACGGCCAGACGAGCGGGACCGTCACGTTCGAGGCCCTCGACGACGCCGACTTCGAGGGCCCCGTCGACGTCACGATCTCCATCGACGCCGTCGCGGGCAACGCGACCGAGGAGGGGACGCAGACGCAGACCATCCGGATCAACGACAACGACGCGTCCCCGCCGACCGTCACGCTCTCGTCCAACCGGAACCAGATCGCCGAGGACGGCGGCGTTGCCACGCTCACGGTCCGGATCTCCGAGCTCGCCAGCACGGCGACGACCGTGACGCTCGGCGCCGAGGGGGACGCCGACGCCTTCGAACTGGCCGACGCCCAGCTCACGATCCCCGCCGGCCAGCGGACGGCGACCACGACGTTCACCGGCACCCCGGACGACGACTTCGACGACGACGACGTGCTGGTCGACATCACGAGCGTCTCCGGCGGCGGCGGCGCCATCGAGAGCGGCTCGCAGCTCCTCCAGATCACCGTCCTCGACGACGACACGCCGGCCGTCACGCTGGCGCTCGGGACCGCGGCCATCGCCGAGGGCGACTCGACGACGGTCACCGTCTCGCTGCCGGCCGGCGTCCTCGCCAACGGCGCCGTGACCGTCGGGCTCGGCTACGCCTACGACGACGGCGACGAGGACCCGTCGGACAACCCGAACGAGGTCACCGGGCCCGCCTCGGTCGTCATCCCGGACGGCCAGAACTCGGGCACCGGCTACGTCGTGGCCGTCGACGACACGGACGACGAGGTCAGCGGCGAGCTCACCGTCTCGATCACCAGCGTCTCCGGCAACGGCGTCGAGGACGGCGAGCAGGCGGCGACCCTGACGATCCTCGACGACGACCTCGCCCCGGAGGTCACCTTCGACGCCGACCCCAACATCATCGCCGAGAGCAACGGCGTCTCGCGCCTCGTCATGACGCTCTCGAACGCGAGCGACCAGCGCGTCGCCGTCGTCCTGAGCTACATCGGCTCGGCCTCGCGCGCGAGCGACTTCACGGCGCCCGACACCGTGTTCGTCGAGCCCGGCCAGCTCGAGGGCGTCGGCCAGCTCCGCTCGGTCGGCGGCGACGACAAGAACGAGCAGGTCTACATCCAGGTCGAGGACGTCGTCAACGGCGCCGAGGCCGGCGGCCCCGACGGCCAGCAGGAGTTCGTCACGCTCAACCCGGACCTCAACCAGGTCACGGCCTCGTTCGCCGCCGACGCCCTCGCGGCGACGGAGGGCGACGGGTCGGTCCAGATCACGGTGACGCTCAGCCCGTCCGCCGAGGCGGCCTCGTCTGTCGTCGTCACGCTCGACGAGGACGCCTCGACGGGCACCGCCGCCGACCTCGGCGGCACGACGAGCCGGACGGCCAGCTTCGCGACCGGCGCGACGACGGCCACCGTCTCGTTCCCGATCACCGACGACGCCATCCTCGAGGGCGACGAGACGTTCGTGTTCACGCTCACGGACGGCTCCAACGTGGTCCCCGACGAGAGCACGCTCACGCTCACGCTCTCGGACAACGACACCGACACCGAGCTCCTCATCAGCGAGTTCGACGGGATCGTCTCCGGGACCGACGCCGAGTTCGTCGAGCTCGTCTCGATGGGCGGCGGCGCCCTCGCCGACGGCCTCTCGCTCGTGTTCTACGACTCGGACTCGACGGCCGTCGTGGTCAACCCGCTCGACGGGCTGGCGACCGACGCCGACGGGTTCCTCGTGGTCACCGACGGCGACGAGGGGATCGCGATCCCCGACGACTTCCTCGGCGTCGCGGTCGTCCGCGGCGACGGGCCGGCCGTCGGCTCGACGGTCGACCCGGAGGACGCGGACGTCGTGGACGCCGTGTGCATCGACGAGCAGGCCGCGGCCGACGAGCCGGGCCAGCTGGCCCGCGACGGCTCGCTCCAGCTCCAGGAGCGCGGCGGCTTCGCCTTTGTCGTCCCGCCGACGCCGGGCGAGGCCAACGCGTTCGGCGCGGGCGTCTCCATCGACCCCAACGGGCCGACGGACGCCTTCGTCGGCGACGTCTTCCCGAACCCGTCGGCCGGCCGGGCCGCGCTCGAGTTCGCCACGGAGACGGCGCAGCGCGTGACCGTCGAGGTGTTCGACGCGCTGGGCCGCTCGGTCCTCACGGCGTTCGACGCGGAGGTCCGCCCGAGCGAGACCGTCCAGGTCCAGCTCACGGGCGGCGCGCTCACGCCGGGCGTCTACGTGGTCCGCGTGGCGGGCGAGTCGTTCGCCCAGACGCGCCAGCTGACGGTGACGCGCTAGCGCCCCCCCGGCTCCACGCCGAACGCCCCGCCTGCTCACGTGGCAGGCGGGGCGTTCTCGT
>CAXRFJ010000202.1:0-8746 GCA_964229475.1 Rubrivirga sp. | reverse complement strand
CGGCGGCCAACGGGAGCGCCGTGTTCGTCCGCACGTGGATGGACGACCACGTCGCCGCCGACGGCTACTACCCGATCTCCGGCCGGACGCCCGACGGCGAGCGGGTGTGGTACGACCTCGAGCCGACGTCGCGCTTTTTCGAGTGGGGCACGACCGGCCCGGGCGCCCACGCCGGCCCGCGCCGTCCGCAGCTGACCGACGCGCAGGCCGCGCAGTACACGCCGGAGGCCGTCCTGGCGGGCTGGCGCCCCGCGCGGTCGCTCTACGAGTAGCCCCGCCGCGGCCCCGAGGCCGCGCGACTCGGGCGGCCGAGGCGGGCCCCCAGGGGGTACCTTGGAGGGCGCGATTCGAGGGCGGAATCGCGGCCGAGCGCCCCGTTCCCACCTCCTGCTCGGCGGCCGCCTCGGAGGGGCCGCGCGACCGAGCCCCGCCCATGTCCGCCGACCGTTCCCGCCCGATCGACGACGGGCTGCTCCAGGCTCTCCGCGCCGTCGGCTACGCCGAGGGGTCCTCGTTCCTGCTGCTCCTGGGAGTGGCGATGCCGCTGAAGTACCTCGCGGGGCAGCCCCTGATGGTCCGCTACGTCGGCTGGGCCCACGGCCTCCTGTTCGTGCTCTACGTCGGCGCCGTCGTGGGCGTCGCGCTCGCCCGCGACTGGCCGATGGGGCGCGTGCTCAAGGCGCTGGTCGCGTCCGTGGTCCCGTTCGGCCCGTTCCTGCTGGAGCGTGAGTGGCGCCGCGAGCAGGAAGCCGAGCGGGCCGAGGCGGCGGGCTGACCGGCCGCCGGCGGGTCACGCCGGGCGCGCGTCGCGGAGGGCGGGGTAGAGCGCGCGGAAGCGCGCCAGCGGTTCGCGGTAGCGCTCGGCGGCGTCGGGCTCGGTGACCGCGGTGACGCGGACGGCCGCGGCGCAGGCCGCGTCAACGTCTGCCCAGGCCCCGGCGCCGACGCCCGCCAGCAGGGCCGCGCCGAACGCCGCGCCCTCGGTCGACGACGGTGCCTCCAGCCGGACGCCGAGCGCGTCGGCCAGGATCTGCCGCCAGAGCGCGCTCTTGGTCCCGCCGCCCGACGCCCGGAGCGCCGCCGGCCGCGGGAGGCCCGCGTCCTCCAGCAGGCGGAGGTTGTCGGCGAGCCCGAAGGCGACCCCCTCGAGGACGGCGCGCGTCAGGTGGCCGCGCGTGTGGCGGGCCGAGAGCCCGACGAACGCGCCGCGCGCGTCGACGTCGGCGTGGGGCGTCCGCTCGCCGGTCAGGTAGGGGAGGAACGTGAGGCCCTCGGCGCCCGGCGCGACCGGCTCCGCCTCGGCGACGAGCTCGGGGAAGCCGACCCCCGGCGCGAGCGTGTCGCGGTACCACTGGAACGCCCCGGCCGCCGAGAGCATCACGCCCATGAGGTGCCAGCGGCCCGGCACCGCGTGGGGGAAGGCGTGGGCCCGGCCCTCCGGCGCCACGCGCGGGGCCTCCGCCGGCGCGAACACGACGCCCGACGTGCCGAGGGCCAGCGCCCACACGTCGGGCGTGACGGCCCCGCCGCCGACGGCCCCGGCGGCCTGGTCGCCGCCGCCGGCCACGACGGGGGTGCCCGCCGCCAGCCCGGTCGCGGCCGCCGCCGCGGCGGAGACCGGGCCCGTCACGGCCGTCCCCTCGTGCGTCGGCGGGAGCCACGCGGCCGGGACGCCGAGCGCCCCGAGCACGTCGGCCGACCAGTCGCGCGAGGCGAGGTCGAGCATCAGCGTGCCGCCGGCGCCGGCCCGGTCCGTCGCGTAGCCGCCCGTGAGCCGGTAGCGGACGTAGTCCTTGGGCAGGAGGACCTGGGCCGTCCGCGCGTAGACCTCGGGCTCGTGCGCCCGCACCCACAGGAGCTTCGGGAGCGTGAACCCCGCGAAGGCGTCGTTGCCCGTGAGCGCCACCAGCCGGCCGAGCCCGCCGACCGCCTGGCGGATCGCGTCGCACTCGGCGTGGGCGCGGCCGTCGTTCCACAGGAGGGCGGGGCGGAGAACGGCGCCGGCCGCGTCGAGCATCACGAGCCCGTGCATCTGGCCCGTCAGCCCGACGCCGGCCACGTCGGCGCCCCGTGTCCCCGTCTCCTCGAGCACCCGCCGGACGCTCGCCTGCGCGGCCCGCCACCAGTCGGCCGGGTCCTGCTCGCTGCCGAGCGGCACGGGCGCCGTCGGCGCCGCGTGGGCGGTGGCCGCCTCGCCCGCGACCCGCCCGTCGTCGCCGACGAGGACGGCCTTGGTGGCGGTGGTCGAGACGTCGAGGCCGAGGAAGAGAGGCATGGGTTCGGGTGAAGGCGCCGGTCCAGCGGTGTCATCCTGAGCGAGCAGAGCGAGACGGATCTCCGGCGAGCACCACGCCCAGCAGGGCTCCGGAGGCCGGGCTCGGCTGAGATCCCCGACTCCGGCCCGCGGCCTCCGCTCAGGATGACACGTGAGGGGCCGACGGCGCGACCGAGGCCGCCTCGGTCGCGGTCTCGGCGGGGCTACCGGATGTACTGGAGGATCAGGTTCTCGTAGCGCTCCTGCCGGCCGCTCGTCCGGGCCGGCTCGCCGAGGCGGTCGCCGATCTCCGCGAGCGCCTCCAGCGTGAGGTCGCCGGCCTCGAAGGCCGCGCCGTGCCCCGCGCCGAAGCTGGCGTACCGCTCGGCCCGCATCGCCTCCAGGCCCGAGGTCCGGAGCAGGTCGTCGGCGATGACGAGCGCGCGGGCGAACGTGTCCATCCCGCCGATGTGGGCGTGGAACCGGTCCGCGAGGTCGGTCGAGGTGCGGCGGACCTTCGCGTCGAAGTTGACCCCGCCGCCCTGGAGCCCGCCGGCGCGGAGGAGGGCGAGCATCATCCGGACCGTCTCGGTGAGGTCGGTCGGGAATTGGTCGGTGTCCCAGCCGTTGTGGGGGTCGCCGCGGTTGGCGTCGAGGCTCCCGAGCATCCCGGCGTCGGCGGCGACCTGCATCTCGTGGGCCATCGTGTGGCCGGCGAGCGTGGCGTGGTTCGTCTCGAGGTTCAGCTTGAAGTCGTCGGCCAGCCCGTGGCGTTCGAGGAAGCCGATGACCGTCGCCGCGTCGTAGTCGTACTGGTGCTTCGTCGGCTCCATCGGCTTCGGCTCGATGAGGAAGACGCCCTCGAAGCCGTTCGCGCGGGCGTAGTCGCGGGCCATCGTGAGGAACCGGGCGAGGTGCCCGGTCTCCCGCTTCATGTCGGTGTGGAGCAGGCTCGTGTAGCCCTCGCGCCCGCCCCAGAACACGTAGCCCCGGCCGCCGAGCGCGATCGTCGCGTCGATGGCGTCCTTGAGCTGCGACGCCGCGAACGCGACCACGTCGGCGTCGGGGTTCGTCGCGGCGCCGTTCATGTAGCGCGGGTGCGAGAACAGGTTGGCCGTGCCCCAGAGCAGCCGGACGCCCGACGCCGCCTGCTTCTCCTTCGCGTACGCCACGACGTCCCGGAGCCGGGCGCGCGTCTCGGCCCGCGTCTCGCCCTCGTCCACGAGGTCGAGGTCGTGGAAGCAATAGTACGGGACGCCGAGCTTGGTGATGAACTCGAACGCCGCGTCCATCCGGTCGCGCGCGCGCTGCTCGGCGGTCGCGGCTCGGTCCCACGGGAACGAGACCGTGCCCGGCCCGAACGGGTCGCCGCCGGTCTGCCGGAACGCGTGCCAGTAGGCGACGGCGAACCGGAAGTGGTCCTCCATCCGCCGGCCCGCCACCACGCGGTCCGCGTCGTAGTGCTTGAAGGCGAGCGGCGTGTCGGAGTCCGGCCCCTCGTAGGGGATCGGGCCGATCTCGGGGAAGTACTCGGTGTCGCCGGTGAGGACGGGCATGGGCGCGGAGGCGGGGGAGACCGCTTCCACGTCCGACGCCGCGAATGTGTCCGCCTCGGCGCCCGTGGGCGCAGGGCCGCCGAGGCGGAGGGGCCTAGGCCCGGCCGAGCTGGCGGGCGACCTCGTCGAGCAGCCCCTGACGGAGCGCGTCGAGCGCCTGCGTGCCCTGGTCGGAGTCGTCGCCCAGCCCGTGGCGGCGGACGCTGACCGTGCCGGCCTCGGCCTCGTTCTTGCCGAGGACGAGCATGACCGGGACCTTCTCGACCTCGGCGTCGCGGATCTTCCGCCCGACCTTCTCGGAGCGCACGTCGACCTCGACGCGGAGGCCGGCCGCCCGGAGGTCGTCGGCGACGGACCGGGCGTAGCCGTTCTGGTCGTCGGTGATCGGGAGCACCTTGACCTGCGTCGGCGCGAGCCAGAGGGGGAGGTTGCCGCCCGTGTGCTCCAGCATCACGCCCACGAACCGCTCGAGCGACCCGAACGGCGCGCGGTGGATCATGACCGGCCGGACGCGCTGGTCGGTCTCGTCGACGTAGGTGAGGTCGAACCGCTCGGGCAGGTTGTAGTCGAGCTGGACGGTCCCGAGCTGCCAGCTCCGGCCGAGCGCGTCCTTGACCATGAAGTCGAGCTTCGGCCCGTAGAAGGCGGCCTCGCCCTCCTCCTCGACGGTCTCCAGCCCCATCTCGGCCGCGGCCTCGCGGATGGCCTGCTCGGCGTCGTCCCACTGCGCCGGCTCGCCGATGTACTTCTCCGTGTTCGACGGGTCGCGGAGGGAGACCTGCGCCGTGAAGTCCTCGAACGCGAGCGCCTTGAGGACGGTCAGCGTGAGGTCGATGACGTTCTTGAACTCGTCCTTGACCTGGGCCGGGGTGCAGAAGATGTGGGCGTCGTCCTGCGTGAAGCCGCGGACGCGCGTGAGGCCGCCGAGCTCGCCCGACTGCTCGTAGCGGTAGACCGTCCCGAACTCGGCCAGCCGGACCGGGAGGTCGCGGTAGGAGTGCGGCTTGTGGGCGTAGACCTGCGTGTGGTGCGGGCAGTTCATCGGCTTGAGCAGGTAGCCCTGCTCGTCCCCGAGCGCCGGCGCCGCGCCCTCCGCGCCGTCGCCGCTGTTGGCGAGCTCGGCGCCCTCGCTGACGCCCTCCGCCTCGACGCCGAGGCCGGCGGACCCGGAGGCGCCGCCCTTCTCGACCCGAAGGTCCGAGGCCTTGGCCTCGAACATGGGCGGGAACTGGCTGTCCGAGTAGTACGGGTAGTGGCCCGAGGTCCGGTACAGCTCCAGCCGCCCGATGTGCGGCGTGACGACGGGCTCGTAGCCGCGCTTGACCTGCTCCTCCTTGAGGAAGTCGACGAGCGTCTCGCGGAGGCGGGCGCCCTTCGGGAGCCAGATCGGGAGGCCCGGCCCGACCTTGTCGGAGAACATGAACAGCTCGAGCTCGCGGCCGAGCTTCCGGTGGTCGCGCTGGCGGGCCAGCTCCAGCCGCTCGAGGTGCTCCTCCAGCATCTTCTGCTTGGGGAAGCTCACGCCGTAGATCCGCGTGAGCTGCGGGCGCGACTCGTCGCCGCGCCAGTAGGCGCCGGCGAGGGACAGGAGCTTGACGGCCTTGATCGGCTTCGTGCTCGCGATGTGGGGCCCGCGGCAGAGGTCGGTGAAGCCGCCCTGCGTGTAGAACGTGATCGCGCCGTCCTCCAGGCCCTCCAGGAGCTCCAGCTTGTACGGGTCGCCCTTGGCCTCGAAGTGGGCCACGGCCTCGGCCTTCGGCACGTCGCGGCGCTCGAAGGCGCTGTCGGTCCGCGCCAGCTCGATCATCTTCTTCTCGATCGCCGGGAGGTCGTCGGCCGAGAGGACGGGGTGGTCGGTCTCCGACAGGTCCACGTCGTAGTAGAACCCGTTGTCGATGGCCGGGCCGATGCCCAGCTTGACGCCCGGGTAGAGCGCCTCGAGGGCCTCGGCCATGAGGTGGGCCGAGGAGTGCCAGAAGGCGGACTTGCCGCCGTCCGAGTCCCACGTCAGGATCGCGACCGTCGCGCCGTCGGGGAGCGGCCGGTCGAGGTCGCGGACCTCGCTCGCCCCCCCGGGGGGCGTGACCTCGACGGCGAGGGCGGCGCGGGCGAGGCCGGCCGAGATGGCCAGGGCGAGGTCGCGGCCGGTGGCGCCGTCGGGGAGGTCGCGGGTGGAGCCGTCGGGGAGCGTGATCTGCATCGGAGGCACGGAATGCGGGCCTCCAAGCTACCGGCCCGGCCCCGGCCGGCCCCGGGGCCCGGGCGAAGAGGCTGCGAGAACCGCCGCCCCGGCGCCCCGGTCGCCGGCGCCGGCGCGAACGCCGACCGAGGTCCAGGGTATCCTTTCTCGCCCCACCGTTCGCCTGCACGATGTCCATCCCCCACCACCGCGTCGCCGTCGTCGGGACCGGGTTCGCCGGCCTCGGCGCGGCCGTCCGCCTGCTGCAGGAGGGGGTCGAGAGCCTCGTCGTGTTCGAGCGGGCCGGCGCCGTCGGCGGCGTCTGGCGCGACAACGCCTACCCCGGCGCGGCGTGCGACGTGCAGAGCCACCTCTACGCGTTCTCGTTCGCCCCGAACCCCGACTGGAGCCGCCGCTACTCGCGCCAGCCCGAGATCCGGGCCTACCTCGCGGGCGTCGCCGAGCGGTTCGGCGTCCTCCCGCACGTCCGGTTCGGCCACGACGTCACCGAGGCGGCGTGGGACGACGCGGCGGCCCGCTGGCGGATCGAGACGAGCGGCGGCCCGCACACGGCCGACGTGCTCGTCGCCGCGCCCGGCGCGCTCGCCGAGCCCCGGCTCCCCGACATCCCCGGCCTCGACGACTTCGCGGGCGCCGTCATGCACACGGCCCGGTGGGACGGCGCGGCCGTCATCGACGGCGCGCGCGTGGCGGTCGTGGGCACGGGGGCCTCGGCCGTCCAGGTGATCCCCGCGATCCAGCCGCGGGTCGAGGAGCTCGTCGTCTACCAGCGGACGCCCGCGTGGGTGATCCCGCGCCGCGACGCGCCGTTCGCCGAGGGCACGCGGCGGCGGTTCCGCGACCGGCCGGGCGTTCAGGACCTCCTGCGCCGGGCGCTGTTCGGGTACCACGAGGTCAACGGGCTGCCGTTCCGCCACCCCCGCCTCGCGCGGCAGGTCGAGCGCGTCATGCTCCGCCGCCTCCGCCAGCAGGTCCGCGACCCCGACCTCCGGCGCGTCCTCACGCCCGACTACCGCCTCGGCTGCAAGCGGATCCTGCTCTCCGACGACTACTACCCGGCGCTCACGCGGCCCAACGTGACCGTCGTCGACGGCGCGCTCCAGCGGGTCCTCCCGCACGCGACGGTCGGCGCCGACGGCGTCGAGCGGCCGACCGACGTGATCGTGCTCGCGACGGGCTTCCACGTGTCGGACCTCCCGTTCGCCCGCTACGTCGCCGGCCGCGACGGCCGGCGGCTGGCCGACGTGTGGGGCCCGAGCCCGACGGCGCACCTGGGCACGACGGTCGCCGGCTTCCCCAACTTCTTCCTGCTCCAGGGCCCGAACACCGGCCTCGGCCACTCGTCGGTGGTCCTCATGGCGGAGGCCCAGATCGAGCACGTCGTGAACGCGCTCCGGGCGATGGACGGCCGCGGGCTGGCCGCCGTCGAGCCGAAGGCCGAGGCGCAGGCCGCGTGGGTCGCCGAGGTCGACCGGATGGCGGAGGGGACGGTCTGGACCGCCGGCGGCTGCGCGTCGTGGTACCTCGACGAGACCGGCCGGAACGCGGCGGCGGAAGGCCGGCACGGAGCCGGGCCCTGTCGGGCGACGGCCAGGCCGGGGACCCGCCGACGCTGGCCGGCCCGCGCACGGAGCCGTCGTTGGAGGACCGCGCGCTCGGCCTCGCGGCCCGCGCCGCCGCCCGGCTCCCCGAGGCGGCCCAGGCCGCCCTCGCCGGTGGTCCGCCGCCCGAGGTGGACGGCCAGCGGCTCGACCCGGCGGTCCACCTCGCCCTCGCGCTCCACCCGCGCCCGAACGCCGTCCCGCTCGTCCGCCACGACCCGGCCGCGGCGCGCGCCGGCTACCGCCGCGACGTCCTCGGCCTCACTGGCACGCCGGCGCGCGGCGGCGCCGGTCGCGCCCTGCGGGGGGAGGGCGCCGCGGGCCCGCTCCCCGCGCGCCTCTACACGCCGGCCACCGCCGACGGGCCGCCGCCGCTCGTCGTCTTCGTCCACGGCGGCGGGTTCGTCGAGGGCGACCTCGACACGCACGACGAGGTCGCCCGCCTCCTGTGCCGGCAGGCCGGCCACGCGGTCCTGAGCGTGGCCTACCGGCTCGCGCCCGAGCACCCGTTCCCGGCCGCCTTCGACGACGCCGTCGCCGCCTTCCGGTGGGCGCAGCGCGAGGCCGCCCGCCTCGGCGCCGACCCGGACCGCGTCGCCGTCGCGGGCGACAGCGCGGGCGGCAACCTCGCGGCCGGCGTCGCCCAGGCCACGCGCGCCGACGCGCCGCCCGTCGCCCAGCTCCTCCTGTACCCGGCCACCGACCACGTCGGCGCCTACGCGTCGCGGCGCCTCTTCGACGGCTACCTCCTGCCCGACGACCTCCGGCGGGCGTTCTTCGACGTCTACACGCGGGGCGCCGTCCCGGGCGACGACCCGCGCGTGTCGCCGCACCACGGCCGGCTCGACGGGCTCGCGCCCGCGTTCGTCGTGACGGCCGGGTTCGACGTGCTCCGCGACGAGGGCGAGGCCTACGCCCGCGCGCTCGACGCCGCCGGGACGCCGACGGCGCTCTACCGGCAGGCGAGCCTGCCCCACGGGTTCCTCCACCTCGCGCCGATCAGCCGGGGCGCCGAGCGGGCCACGGTCGCCGCCTTCCGCCGCTGGCGCCGGTTCGTCGCGGAGCACGCCGCGGCCGTCCCGGCGTGAGGCGCCTCGACCTCGCGGGCGGCGCGGCCGTCGTGACCGGGGCCGCC
>CAXRFJ010000201.1:0-5656 GCA_964229475.1 Rubrivirga sp. | reverse complement strand
AGTGTGACTGGAGTTGAGACGTGTGCTCTTCCTCTCTCAGGCCCTCCGGAACGACCTTCCAGCCCTCGGCCAGGTGCTCGTGCCGACGCCGATGGTCGGGGGGCTGGTCACGTCGACCGTCCACACGCTCGTGATGATCCCGGCGCTCTACGCCGTCGTCCAGGGCCGCCGCCTCCGCCGCGAGCTCCGCGAGGGGTCGGTCGCCGAGCCCGACCTCGCCTTCGAACCGCTCGCGCCCGGCGCGAGCGCCCACGACTCCCACACCACCCGCTAGCCCATGACCCGCATCGCCCTCGCCTTCGCCCTCGTGGCGGCCCCGCTGGCGCTCGCCGCGTGCTCCCCCGACGCCCCGCGCGCCGAGGCGACCCCCACGGAGACGACCGCGCCGACGGCGCTCGCCTCCGCCGTCGACCCGTCGCTCCCGGCCGTCACCGTCTACAAGTCGCCGACCTGCGGCTGCTGCTCGGCCTGGGTCGACCACCTCCGCGAAAACGGCTTCCCGGTCGAGACCGTCGACGTGGACGACCTCCAGGCCGTCAAGGCCGAGTACGGCATCCCGCCGGGACTCCAGTCCTGCCACACGGCCGTCGTAGACGGCTACGTCGTCGAGGGCCACGTCCCGGCCGCCGACGTCAAGCGGCTGCTCGCCGAGCGCCCCGAGGCCGCGGGCCTCGCCGTGCCCGGCATGCCCGTCGGCTCGCCCGGCATGGAGCAGGGCGACACCGCCGAGCCCTACGACGTGCTCTTGGTCGACGACGGCCAGTCGTCGGTCTTCGCCCACCACGGCGACTAACACACCCCCACTCACTCCACCCCCATACCCATGACCCGCCTCCCGCTCCTCGCCCTCCTCCTCACCGCCCCGCTTGCGCTCACCGCTTGCGCCGACGACACCCCCGCGCCCGTCGAGAACGCCGTCGACGCCCCCGAACCCCTCGGCACCGCGCCCGCCGTGGACGACCAGCCCGTCGAGCCCCGCATGGAGGACGGCGTCCAGGTCGTCGACATCGAGGCCGGGTCGATGGGGTTCCAGCCCCGCGAGTTCACGCTCCAGGCCGGCGTCCCCGCCCGCCTGGTCGTCACGCGGACGGTCGAAGACGACTGCTCCTCCCAGTTCACGATCCCCGCTTACGACGTCGACACGGAGCGCCTCCCGCTGGGCGAGCCGGTCGCCATCGAGTTCACGCCGGCCGAGAGCGGCGAGGTCGAGTGGGTGTGCGGCATGGACATGCAGCGCGGGACGATTGCCATCGTGACCGCCGCGTCGTGAAGCGTCGGCGAACCGGGCAACCCGGTACCTGACTACAGGGCGTTAACCCCCCACAACCCACAACCGCCTCCCCCGGAGGCCCATCCATGACCGACCAAGCCCTCCCCACCGTCGACGTCTTCACCGCCGGCTGCCCGCTCTGCGACGACACCGTCGCGGCCGTCCGCTCGCTCGTCGGCGACGCCGCCGAGGTCCGCGTCCTCGACACCCACGACGCCGACGTGGCCCGCCTCGCCCGCGAGCTCGGCCTCGGGGCCGTCCCCGCCGTCGTCGTCGAGGGCGAGCCGGCGAGCTGCTGCGGCGGCCTCGGGCCCGACGAGGCCGACCTCGTCCGCACCCTCCGCGAGGCCGGCATCGAGCCCGTCCGCGCCGCGGCCACGTCCGACGACTCGCCCGAGGCACACGACGCGCCCGAGGCCGACGACTCGGCCGACGACGCGCCCGCCGCCCGCTCCGGCTGCTGCTAACCCACCACTCCGGCCGCCGCACGGCGGCGGCCGGGCACCCCCACCGCGATGTCCACTGCCCTCACCACCGGCGAGGTCGCCGACCGGGCCGGCGTCAACCTCCAGACCGTCCGCTACTACGAGCGGCGCGGGCTCATCCCCGAGCCGCCGCGCTCGGCCGGCGGGTTCCGCCAGTACGGCCCCGACGCCGTCCGGCGCATCCGGTTCGTCAAGCGCGCCCAGGAGCTCGGCTTCTCGCTCGACGAGGTC
The DNA here is from genome assembly GCA_964229475.1 of Rubrivirga sp. Lineage (GTDB taxonomy): Bacteria > Bacteroidota > Rhodothermia > Rhodothermales > Rubricoccaceae > Rubrivirga. The sequence continues at coordinate 3,670 of CAXRFJ010000201.1, read as the reverse complement.
GACGAGCTCCTGACGCTCCGCGCCGACGCCGACGGCCAGGCCGCCGAGGTCCGCGAGCTCGCCCTCGCCAAGGTCGACGACATCGCGGGCAAGATCCGCGACCTCGAACGGATGCGGGCCTCGCTCGACGCGCTCGCCGCCGCCTGCGGCGGCCAGGGCTCGACGGCCGACTGCTCCATCCTCCACGCCCTCGACGACGACTAGGCCCGCGCCCGGTCCCCGTCCACCCCCACGCTTACACCCCCCCTCCGATGAACCGACCCCAACGCCACCCCCTCCTCGCCGCCCTCTTCGCGCTCGCCCTCCTCGCCGGGGGCGTCGGCGCCGTCCAGGCCCAGCAGGCCGACCCCGCCCCGCCCGCCTCTTCCGCCTGCCCCATGATGGGCGAGGCCGGGACGATGGACATGGAGGGCATGAACATGGAGGGTATGGACATGCAGGCCATGGTGGACAACTGCCCCATGATGGCCGAGATGATGAAGGACCGCCCGATGAGGCAGGGCATGATGGACGGCCCGATGGAGCCCGACAGCACGATGCAGGGCAGGATGCACCGCGGCACGAACGGGCCGTCCACACCCGCTCAGACCGAGAGGACCACCCGCTCCTAGCCCCTCGCTCCGACGACGGACGCTCTCCCGAGCGCTACCTGATCGGGACCTGATCTCGCTTCGTCATGACCGTCTTCCGACCGGCTCTCCTGGGCGCCGCCCTCCTCGGCCTCCTCGCCTTCGGATACGCTACTGAGCACCGCGCTGACCGCCCTCCCGCCGACCGCCACGCCGCCGAGGTCGAGCGGGGGGGCGGCCACGAGGCGGACGAGGGCCCGGTGTCCGTGCCGCGTGTGTCCGACCCGGCCCCGTCGCGACCCGTCGCCCTGGCGGTCCCCTCCGCCAGCGGCCCCGTCGACGGCCCGGTCAGCTCCCCGTTCGGGTGGCGGCGGCACCCCGTCTCGGGCCGCGCGCGGCACCACGACGGCGTCGACTTGGCGGTCCCGCTGGGCACGCCCGTCAGGTCCGTGGCCTCGGGCCGCGTCCGCGCGGTCGGGCGGCGGCCGGGCTACGGGCTCGTCGTCGAGATCGACCACGCCGTGGGCCTCGGGCGTCGCCCCGTGAGAACGCTCTACGCCCACCTCTCGGCCGCCGACGAGGTGCTCCGGCCGGGGACGCCCGTCGGCCGAGGCCAGACCATCGGCGCGAGCGGCGGGCGGCCCGGCCGCGACGGCGTATCGACCGGCCCCCACCTCCACTTCGAGGTCCAGGACGCCGGGGACACGCCGCTCGACCCGTCCCTCTTCGTCCGTCTCGCCCCGTCGGCGCGCGCGGACCGCCCCGCGCCGAGGCCGCTCTCGCCGAGCACGACCGCCAGCGGGGCGGGGGCCGAGCGGGTGCGCGCGGTCAGCGAGCCCGCCGTCTCCGACACCGTCGACATCTGGCCCGCTGCCGGGCCGGGGGCCGACGCCGATGCGGAGCTCCCCGCCCTCGTCCTCCCCGACTACCCCGTCGTCGGGGACCCCGCCAGCGCGCCGCCCGCGTTGGGGGCCGGCGCCCTCGGCCGCAGCGGCGCCCCGTCTGCCGATGCGTGACGCGGACCCCAAACAAACACGGACCCTCCGGTTCCGCATCTTCACGGGCCTCGTCGTCGGGGTCGTCGGCGTCCTGGGTGCCCGCCTCGTCCAGCTCCAACTGCTGGACCAGGACCGGTACGCCGAGGCCGCCCGCGACAACGCCGTCCGCGCCCGCCGCGCCGAGCCCCCACGGGGCCGGGTGTTCGACCGCCACGGGGCGCTCCTCGTGGGCAACGAGGGCACGTTCACCGTCGACGTCCTCCCGTACCTACTCCCGGCGGGCGCCGCGCCCGAGCTCGCCCGGCTCCTCGGGCTCCCCGACTCGGTCGTGGCCGCCCGCGTCGACGCCGCCCAGGCGTGGAACCCGTACCGGCCGAGCCCCATCGTCCAGGGCGTCCCATTGGAGGCCGTCGCGCGCCTGGAAGAGACCCTCTTCCGGCTCCCGGGCGTCAACGTCGTCGAGGGGCAACGGCGGCGCTACGGGCCGGTCCGGGCTTCGCACACCGTCGGTACGTTGGGCGAGGTCGGCCCCGACCAGCTCGATCGGCTCGCCGAGCAGGGCGACTACGCCCCCGGCGACCTCGTCGGCCAGACCGGGATGGAGAAGGCCTACGACGCGCTCCTCCGCGGCCGCCCCGGCGCGCGCTTCGACCTCGTCGACGTCCGGGGCCGCGCCGTGGGCCGCTGGCGCGACGGGGAGCAGGACGTCGCCCCCGTCTCGGGCTACGACCTCACGCTCACCCTCGACGCGGGCCTCCAGGCCCTCGCCGAGAGCCTCTTCGTCGGCAAGCGCGGCGCGGCCGTCGCCCTGGACTCGCAGGCGGGCGGGGTCCTCGCCCTCGTCTCGGCGCCCGACTACGACCCCGCCCTCCTCGCCCCGCCCATCGCCCCGGCCGCGTGGCGCGCGCTGAACGCCGACCCCGAGCGCCCGCTCTTCGACCGTGCGCTGCTCAGCGCCCAGCCCCTGGGCTCCACGATCAAGCCGCTCATGGGGCTGGCGGGGCTGGAGGAGGGGGCCATCACGCCCGAGACGACGTACCCCTGCACGGGCGCGTTCACCTACGGCGGGCGGCGGTTCGGCGGCCACGGCAACTACGGGCCGCTCGGCGTTGCGGACGCCGTCCGGGTCTCGTGCAACGAGTTCTTCTACGCGCTCGGGCTCGAGCTCGGGCTCGACCGCTACAGCGCGTGGGGCCGCCGCGTCGGGTTCGGCGAGCCCATGCCGACCGACTTCCCGGACCAGAGCCCGGGGCTCTGGCCGGACTCGGCCTACTTCGACCGGACCTACGGCGAGAACGGGTGGACGCGCGGGTACCTCGTGTCGCTCGGGATCGGGCAGGGGAACGTGGCCGTGACGCCCATGCAGCTCGCCCGCTACACGGCCGCGCTCGCCAACGGCGGCACGCTCGTCGCGCCCCACGCCGCCCGCGTGCTCCGCCAGCCCGACACCGGCGACGAGGTCCGGCCGGGCCTGCCGCGCCCGACCCGGCTCGGCGTCGACCCCCGGAACCTCGCCGTCGTCCGGGCCGCGATGCGGGCCGTCGTGACGGACGGGACGGCCCGCGTGGCCGCCGTCGAGGGCGTCCCCGTGGCGGGCAAGACGGGGACGGCGCAGAACCCCCAGGGCGAGGACCACTCCCTCTTCATCGCCTTCGCGCCCTACTCCGACCGGCCCGCCGACGCCCGGGTCGCGGTCGCCGTGTTCGTCGAGAACGCCGGGTTCGGCTCGACGGCGGCGGCCCCCATCGCGAGCCTCCTCATCGAGCGCTACCTGACGGGCGCCGTCGACCGCCCCGAGCTCGTCCGCCGCCTCGTCGAGGACGTGCGGAGCGAGCCGCTCGACGGCCCATGACGCCCATGCGCCTCCCCCCATCCCTCCTCGCCTTCCTGCTGCTGCTGGCACCCGCGCGCGCGTGGGCGCAGGCGGGCGCGGCCCCCGGGTCCAGCGCGGAGCGGGTCGGGGTCGAGACGGCCCTGGAGGCGGACGGCGTGCGCCCCGGCGGGACGGTGCGGGCCGCCGTCGTGCTGACGGTCGAGGACGGGTGGCACGTCAACGCGCACCGGCCGAGCGAGGGCTACCTCATCGGGACGGAGGTCTCGCTC
>CAXRFJ010000200.1:0-3212 GCA_964229475.1 Rubrivirga sp. | reverse complement strand
TCCTTGTCCTCCAGCGGCTCGACGTAGGCCTCCTGGATGGCGCGGTAGACCGCGACGTAGCGCTGGATCTCCTCCAGCGGCACCGAGCGCGCCGGGCGGGACGCGGGCGTCGGCGTCGAGGCGGGCGGCGACCTCGCGCGTCGTGGCCTCGCGGGCCGGGAGCCCGAAGCGGTCGGAGAGGTAGGCCCGGAGCGCGTCGCGGACGGCGACGACGTGGGCCTCGATGGCGTCGGCGGTCGCGCCCTCGGCCGGCGCCTCGCGGTCGAGCGCGTCTAGGCGGGCGAGCGCGGCGGGGTAGGGGAGGACGGCCGGCCGCCTCTCGGGCGTGCGGAGGGCCTTCGCGACGACCCAGGCGACCCCGCCCAGGACGAGGGCGGCCAGCAGGCCGAGCGCGACCCACAGCGGCGTCGCGCTCGGGAACGCCTCGGCCTCGCCGATCGGCGCCGGCTCGTACGGTGCCGTCTCGCCTCGGAGCACCGAGCGGACCGGCACGAGCGCGCTCCCGGTCCGCGCGAGCACCGTGTCGGTCGGCGCCGTGACGCGGATCGCGAGCGGCCCGACGCGCGCCGAGTCGGCCGCGAACACGACGGCGCGGTACACGGCGCTGTCGACGCGGGCGCCGCCGCGCTCGACGGGCGGGAGGCGGCGGACCGCGACCGCCTCGGCGTCGCCGATCGCGAGCGTGCCCGCCTCGGGCGCGCCGGCCGGGACCGCGGGGAACGTGACCTGCCGGCCCGGCCCGTGCGTGACCGACACGGCGACCTCGAACGGCTGCCCCGCCGAGACCGAGTCGGCCAGGACCGTCAGGCGGGCCGTTTGCGCGGCCGCCCCGCTGACGCCGAGCGCCGCCAGCAAGGCGAGGCCGGCGGCTCGAAGCCTGCCGCCCGCGCGTCTCGGAGAGCCCCCGGTCCCGCTCATCGCTTCGCCCGGTGCCGGAAAAAGTGCGAGAGCGGCTCGACGTAGTCCTCGTCGGTCCGCAGCGTGACGTGGTCGACGCGGGCGCGCTGGAGCGTGGCCTCGGCGCGGGCGGCGCGGCGGGCGGCCCGGTCGGCGAAGCCCTCCCGGACGCGCGCGCTGGACGTGTCGACGAGCGCGGCCCGGCCCGTCTCGGCGTCGACCACGCGGAGGAGGCCGACGGGCGGGAGCGCCTCCTCCCGGGGGTCCACGAGGCGGACGGCCACGAGGTCGTGCTTCTGCGACACCACGCGGAGCTGCTTCGCCAGGCCCTCGGTGGCGGCGCCCGGCACGAGGAAGTCGCTCACGAGCACCACGATCGCGCGGCGGCGCTGGACGCGGAGGACGTGGTCGAGCGCGTCGCCGAGGTCGGTGCCCCGGTGCTCGGGGGTGTGGGCGAACAGGTCGCGGAGGAGCCGGAGCACGTGCCGCTTCCCCTTCTTGGGGCGGACGAACCGCTCGACCCGGTCGGTGAACAGCACGAGGCCGACCTTGTCGCTGTTGCGGAGGGCCGAGAACCCGAGCACGGCGCAGACCTCGGCGGCGAGGTCGCGCTTGGCGCGCGCGCTCCCGAACGCCTCGCTCGCCGACACGTCGACGACGAGCAGCAGCGTCTGCTCGCGCTCCTCCTCGAACAGCTTGACGTACGGCTCGCCCGTCCGCGCCGACACGTTCCAGTCGATCGTCCGGACGTCGTCGCCGATCTGGTACGGGCGGACCTCGGCGAACTCGATCCCGCGGCCCTTGAACGCCGAGTGGTACTCGCCCCCGAACACGTCGTCGACGAGCCCGCGCGTGCGGACCTCGACGTGGCGGATTTTTTTGAAGAGCTCCCGGGGGATCACCGGCGGGCGCGGGGGGTGAGTGAAAGGGGCGGGGGTCTCCGGCCTCGGCGCCGTCAACGGGGGACCCGCCGCTAGATTACCCCCAGCCCCCGCGAGCGTTCACTCCGGACGCGTTCATCACCCGCTGCTCTCGCCATGGCCCGCGTCGCCGTCCTCGTCTTCCCCGGGTCCAACTGCGACCACGACGTGTACCACGCCACGAAGCACGTGCTGGGGCAGGACGCCCGGTTCGTGTGGCACAAGGAGGGCTCCGTCGGCGACGCTGACCTCGTGGTCGTGCCCGGCGGGTTCTCCTACGGCGACTACCTCCGGGCCGGCGCGATCGCCCGGTTCTCGCCCGTCATGAAGGATGTGGTCCGGTTCGCGGGGACGGGCGGGCTCGTGCTCGGCGTGTGCAACGGGTTCCAGGTGCTGTGCGAGGCCGGGCTCCTGCCCGGCGCGCTGATGCGGAACGCGAGCCTCCGGTTCGCCTGCAAGGACGCCCGCCTCCGCGTCGAGTCGACGGCGACGCCGTTCACGGCCGAGCTCACGGCGGGCGAGGTCCTGACGGTCCCCGTGGCCCACGGCGAGGGCAACTTCACGGCCGACGAGGCCACGCTCGACGAGCTCGAGGCCGAGGACCGCGTCGTGTTCCGCTACGTCGACGCGGCCGGCGAGGCCGTGCCGGAGGCGGCCCCGAACGGCTCGGCCCGCAACATCGCCGGCGTCCGGAACGCCCGCGGCAACGTGCTCGGGATGATGCCGCACCCCGAGCGCTGCGTCGAGTCCGTGCTGGGCAACGCCGACGGCGCCCGGATCTTCCGGTCCGCCCTGGCCCACCTCGGCGCCGCGGTGGGCGAGGTCGCGTGAGCGGCCCCCTCCCCCTGGAGGTCGTCGCGTGGTAGAGGTCGCCACGCACGTGGCCCGGCGCGTCCGGCTGGCGGCGCCGGTCGAAGCGGCGTGGGCCCTCCTGAAGGACGTCCCGCGGTGGGGCGCGCTGTACCCCCACGTGGCCTCGATCGAGCCGCTCGACGACGACGCGTTCCTCTGGCGGATGGACCCGCTCGGCCCGCCCGGCGGGCGCGTCTCCATCGTCTACGCCTGCCGCTACGTCGCCGACGAGGCCACGCGGACGCTCCGGTGGGCGCCGGTCCCGGGCGTCGGGAACGCGGCGTTCGAGGGGGCCTGCTCGGTCGCGCCCGACGGCGAGGCGGCCACGGTCGGGACGCTCCGCATGGACGCCCGGCTCGAGATCCCGGCGCCGCGCTTCCTGCAGGGCATCGTGCGCCCCAGCGTCGAGCACGAGATGGAGCGGATGACGGACACCTTCGCCGAGCGCCTGAGCCACGCGCTAGACGTGTAGGACAGAGGAGGACGCTGGCGTCGGCGTTTCGCGGTCGAGCCGGCGCATCTCGTTGGGAGACAGGTGCGAGG
>CAXRFJ010000199.1:0-3063 GCA_964229475.1 Rubrivirga sp. | reverse complement strand
CTTGACCAGCCGCCCGATCCGGCTCCCCTTCGCGACGGCGCCGGCCGTCTCGCGCCCGGTCGCCGCGAGCGCGGCGTCTCGGATCTGCCGGGGCAGGCTGGCGAGGTCGGCCAGCGTCCACCCGGCGATGGCGACGGCGGCGGCGGGGACCAGCAGGAGCAGCGCGAGCGCCACGAGCAGGCCGGGCGCCAGTTGGGGCACCCACCGGACCACGGCCGCGACGATCAGCAGGGCGGCGACGGCGCTCACGCCGGCGAGCCGGTAGGCGAAGCGGACGACGGCGTCGACGCCGGGCAGCAGGCGACCGAGGCGGGCGAGCGCACCGGGCGGGGCGTCCGCGAGGGCGACGTCGGACGTCGGGGCGTCCGCCGCGACGGGCGGGGAGGTGGGGACGGAGACGGTCGTTCGGGAATCCACGGGGCGGAGAATGCCGTTGGCCCCCTCCTACGCCGCCACGCCCATGCCGAGTTCGCCCGACATCGCCACCGTCCTCCGGGGCGCCCGCACGATCGCCGTCGTCGGGTGCTCGCCCCGCGGGTTCCAGACGAGCCACCGGATCGCGCGCTACATCCAGTCCGCCGGCTTCACCATGATCCCGGTCAACCCGAACCACGACGAGATCCTGGGCGAGCCGGCGTACCCCGACCTCGCCTCGATCCCCGACGACGTCGAGGTCGACATCGTCGACGTGTTCCGCCGGCCCGAGTTCACGGCGGACGTCGTGCGCGACGCGATCGCGCGCGCGGAGCGGACCGGCGACCGCCCCGTGATCTGGACCCAGATCGGCGTCCACGCCCCCGAGGCCGAGCAGCTCGCAGCCGAGGCCGGCCTGCCGTACGTCGCAGACCGGTGCCTCATGGTCGACCACGCCGCGCTGCGCTAGCCGCCGGGCGCCCGCGGCGCGGGGGCGGAGGACGGACCGCCCCGCGCGCCAAGGGAGCCCCCAGAGACACGGGCGGCGGAGAGGACGCGCCCCTCCGCCGCCGGGAGACCTGTCGGGCGAACCCAGGCACCGCGTGGGGCCATGTCGGGTCGGGTCCCGAGGGACGGGGCCGCAGCGCACGGCGCCGGGAAAGCCGTCCAGGCAGGTCGTCCGCCAGAGAACGACGCCACGGGCCGACGTGCCCCCCGTAATCCATTGATTTCGTGGCGCCTGGGGAGATCGGGGACTTTCCCCCGGGGGGTCCCTCATCTCCGCCCCGGTGCCCGCCCCTACTCCACCGGGATCGCTCGCGCCGCGGGGGGCCCGCCCCGGTGGGTGAGCGCCTATGGCCGTCCGCCGAGACGGTCGACGCGTCGCTCTCGCGCCCGCACTCCCTGGCAGAAACTGCGTAACCTCGGGCTCCACGGATTGCACCCGAAGCCCCTTGCCCGACCGACGCCGATTTTTGTCCACCCTCGGGGGCTCCGTGCTCGGATCGGCCCTGGGCATCCCGGACGCCTCGGCCCGCGGCGATGCCCCGCGCCGCGCCGAGCGCGCGGGCGAGCGCCCGAACGTCCTGTTCTTCTCGATCGACGACATCAACGACTGGATCGGCGTCTACGGCGGCCACCCCCAGGCGCGGACGCCGAACCTCGACCGGCTGGCGCAGCGGTCGACGATGTTCACGAAGGCGTACTGCTCGGCCCCCCTCTGCCACCCCTCGCGGCTGGCGACGATGACCGGCATCCGCCCCCACCGCTCGGGCATCTACACGGCCCAAGACGGCTGGCGCGACCACGTCCCGCAGGCCGTCCACCTCGCCGACCACTTCCGAACGCACGGGTACGAGACGCTGGCGGGCGGGAAGGTGTACCACCACACCCAGCTGTTCGGCGACCCGGGCGAGACGTGGCTGTGGGACCAGCAGCTGTACCCGCCGCGGCCGCCTCACCGGCCCGACGTCGACGGCCCACTCAACGGGATCCCCGACGGCGGCTTCTTCGACTGGGGCTCGCCCGAGGGCGTCGCGGAAGAGGACTACGCGGACTCGCAGGTCGTCGACTGGTGCCTCGACAAGCTCTACCGGCCGCGGCCGAAGCCGTTCTTCCTGGCGTGTGGGATCTACAAGCCCCACCTGCCCTGGTACGCGCCGCGGCGGTTTTTCGACCTGTTCCCCCCGGAGAGCGTCGTGCTCCCCGAGGTCATCGGGGACGACCTCTCCGACGTGCCCCCGATGGGCGTCCAGCTCGTCGAGCGGTTCAGTCGGGCCGAGCACGTCTCGACCTACGGCATCTGGGACGACGCCGTGGCCGCGTACCTCGCCGCGGTCGCCTTCGCCGACTCGCTGGCCGGCCGGCTCCTCGACGGGCTGGCGGTGAGCGGCTACGCCGACAACACGATCATCGTGGTGTGGAGCGACCACGGGTACCACCTCGGCGAAAAGCTCCACTGGGAAAAGAACGCGCTCTGGGAGGAGGCCACGCGGATCCCCCTCTTCATCCACGTCCCGGAGGCGCTGGGCGGGCCCGGCTCGCAGCCCGGCGCCCGCGTCTGCGACCGGACCGTCGAGCTCGTCGACCTCTTCCCCACGCTCACCGACCTCTGCGGGCTGCCGCCGCTCGACCAGTTCGACGGCCGCTCGCTGGCCCCGCTCCTCGACGACCCCGACGCCGAGTGGGACCGGCCCGTGGTCTCGACGTGGCTCTACAAGAACCACTCGATCCGGTCCGAGCGGTACCGCTACATCCAGTACCGCGACGGCGCCGAGGAGCTCTACGACCACGCCGTGGACCCGCTCGAGTGGACCAACCGGGCCGCCGACCCGGCCTACGCGGCCGTCCGGCAGGAGATGGCGTCGCACCTCCCGGCGACGGACGTCTACGTCGCCGCCGACCCCGCCCTCGACCCGGAGACGGGGGAGCCGCTGGAGGTCCGCAACTACCCGAACCCGTCGGCGGGGCCGGTCACGGTCGAGTTCATCCTCCGCGAGCCGTCGCCGGTGTGGATCCGCGTGTTCACCGTTCAGGGCCGCCTCGTGCGCGTCGTCGCCGACGGCGACGTGTACCCGACCGGCCGGCGCCAGGTCGAGTGGGACGGGAAGGACGACGGTGGCGGTAAGCTGCCGGGCGGGCTCTACCTGT
>CAXRFJ010000198.1:0-2004 GCA_964229475.1 Rubrivirga sp. | reverse complement strand
CGCCACGACGGCGGGCCACAGCGGCGACGGCTCCGCGACCGTCCGGAGGTACGGCCCGAGCGCGGCCAGCCCGCCGGCGAGGCACGCCGTCAGCGTCGCCATCCGCTCGCCGAACGTGAGCGCGGCCGACGCCCCCGCCGGGATCTCGCGGAGGTAGACGGCCCGGCCCACGTAGTCGCCCACGCGCCCGGGCGTCAGGAGCCCCAGCGGGTACGACCCGACGACGGCCCGGATCGCGTCGCGCGTTCGGACCTGCGGCGCGATCCGGCGGACGAGGCGGCCCCAGCGGTACGCCTCCAGCCCGATGTTGACCGGCACGAGGGCGAGGGCGAGGAGGGCCCACCGCGGGTCGGCGTGCGAGACGGCCGTGACGACCTCGGCGGGGTCCGCGAGGTGGACGAGGGCGACGACGGCGACGACGGCCAGCACGCCTTTCAGCGCGAACAGCCAACGAGGGGCCTTGGGGAGGGGCACGAGGGGGCGTCCGGGGAGGGGGCGGGGGAAGGTAGCCGCGCGTCGGAGGCGGGCGCGCCGAAGAGCCGAGGAAGCGGTGAGGCCCGGGTGAGGGTGGGCCCCCGCGGCGGGTTAGCGGAACAGGGGCCGGGCGTCGCGGAGGTCGTAGGCGATCCGGAGCGTCGCCAGCGAGATCCCGCCGGGGCCGACCCCGATCAGCCCGCCAACCACGACGCGCTCCTTGTCGAGGTTCACGATCCCCATCCCGAGGCCGAGGGCCGGCCGGAGGTACGCCTTCCCCTGCTCGTCGCGGAACGAGCCCTCCTCGAACGAGACCTTCGGGGTGAACTGCTCGAACACGTTGTCGTAGGCGTTCCCCAGGTAGCCCATCACGAGCATGTCGATGCCGTAGATGCCGAGGAGGTCCACGACCGGCGCTCGCACGCCGACGCCGACCGCCAGGAGGTCGCGGCCCGTCAGGCGGTCCTGCCGGAAGGCCGTCGCGACGCGGTCGTCGAGGGTGGGGAGGTAGTAGAACGGGATGTCGTCGTCCTCGCCGTCGCCGTCGGCGTCGCCGCTGCGGGTGACCGCGAGCACGCCGCGCGTGATGAGCGTCGTGCGGCCGCGGAGCTGGGTGTACCCGAGCCCCGAGGCGGTGTACCGGGCGAGCGTCAGCTTCGAGTCGTCGAGGGCGTAGAACCGCCGGGCCTCGGCGGTCCCGAAGAAGCCGCGCCGGGCGTACGCCGGCCAGTCCCGGAGGTCCGTCGCGATCTCGACGCCGACCGACGCCCCGTAGCGCGCCTCGTCCTCGGCCACGCGGACCGCGTCGAACGACGGCGAGCCGGGCTCGAACACCTGCCCCAACCGGTTGTCGCTCGCGTCCTCGTTCACGCCGCCCGAGTAGTCGTAGAGGAAGCGGACGCCCGGCTGGACGTAGATCGCCGTCGTCCCGAGCGGGTAGTACCCGAGGCGGACCTCGGCCTGCGCCGCGTCGTGGTAGAGGTTGAGCTCGCTGTCGGCGACGGTGTTCGGGCCCAGCCCGTAGTAGCGGCGGCGCTGGGTCGTCGAGGCGCCGGCGTTGACGAGCCCGTGGAGCGGGGAGTCGTAGGGGTCGGCCGTGAAGAACGTCGTGTTGACGCTCTGGTAGCGCTGCTGGAGGCGGACGTCGACGACGAGGTCGGTCCCGGGGCGGACGAGGTTGCGGATCCCGACGCCCCCGCCGATCCCGACCCCGCGCCCGCTCGAGTACAGCGCCGACGGGGCGATCCGCGGCCGGAACTGGACGCCCGGGCCGGAGTCGTCGGCGGCCTCGTCGTAGGTCCCCTCCTCCGAGACCACCTCGCTCGCCTGGTCGAGCACGGTGGCGGCCTGCTCGGTGGGGGTGTCGGTCGTGTCGGGCGGGGCCGGGGCGGGCGTCTGCTGGAAGAGCGTCGCGAGGACGAGGAGAAGGGCGGGCACGGGCGCGAGAGGGGGGATCGGGCCGGTGTACGCGCCGGGTATCTTTTCGCTCCATCGACCCCAACCCCGTGACCGTCCTTGTCGTCGGCAGCG
>CAXRFJ010000197.1:0-3360 GCA_964229475.1 Rubrivirga sp. | reverse complement strand
CCGCGCCCGACTCGCTCCGCGGCCTGCAGGACCGCCACGTGTTCGCGTCGCGGCTGGCGGTCGGCGAGCGGTCGGCGGTGTTCCTGTCCCGGAGCGAGGTGCTGAAGCAGTACGGCGACCACCGGATCGTCGCGTTCTACGTCCACGGGTGCGCCGAGGTGGGCCGGGTCGAGATGCCGGAGTGGGTGGCCGAGGTGCCGGGCTGGCTCGACCTCGTCCACGCCGTCGTGCTCGACCAGTGCGAGAAGGGGGGAGGCTACCCGATCATTCTGCAGGAGGCGCACGAGCGGGCCGTGGTCCGAGCGCGGGAGAAGGACGTGTTCTACCGGATTCTCTCGCGGCAGGCGCGCGGGGCGGGGGCGGAGGCGGCGACGTACTCCGGCAAGGCGGCGTCGAAGCGGGCCCCGCGGGTGTGAGGGCCGCGGCTCTGATCCTGCTGGCGGTCGCCGCCAGCGCGCAGCCCCCGAGGCGGGCCTTTGCCCCCGCGCACCTCGCGCCGCTCCGCGCCAACCGTGCGGAGGCGTTCGCCAGGACGCCCGCCCTCCTGTGCCGCGCGGTGCGACTGGAGCCGAACGCGTGCCGGACGCGGTACGAAGCCCCGTACCGGGCCACGCTCCCGTCGGCCGGCGTCTGGATGGACACGACGCTCACGGTCGGGCGGTGGCAAGGCGGCCCGGTCCGCCTCCAGTTCGTGGGGTCGAGCCGTGCGCCGTGGGACAGCGTCCGGGTCGTCGCCCGGCGCGGCGTCCGCGTCGTCGACACGATGGAGTTCGAGGCGTCGAGCCTGTTCGGTCTCTGGACGTTCTGTCCGGGCACCGCTCCACTGGACCTCGACGCCGATGGATTGCGGGAGGTCGGGATCGGGCTCACCAACGGGGGCGGCCCGTTCGGGGTCAACGTCGGTGTTGCGTTCGTCCGGTTTGACGGCGAGACGGGCCGGCTCGGATTCTGGCCGTCCGACCCCGCGGGGGTCGATCCCCTGATCGGCCCCCCTTCGGTCACGACGCCCCGCCTGATTCGAGGCGGGGCCGTCCTCGAGAGCCAGCACCGGATGAGCGGGTTCGGACGGGAGTGGTACCTCGACCGCTACCGGATCCCGAGCGACACTCTGGAGCGCATCCAATCCATCCACTACCGCGCCGTCGAGGGGACGGAGGGGGAGTGGGACACCTACCGGTATGAGCGGACGGATGTGACTCCGGTCCGGCCCATTCAGACGCGGCGGGTCCACGCCTCCGAGGTGCCGTCCGACGAATCGGAGCGGTTCGGCTGCCCCTGATCGGTCCGATCTTACGGGCCCCGCCCTGCCGCGTCTGCGCCCCCATCCCGTGATCGATTCCTCTCCGCCCGTCGCCGAAGTCATCGCGTCGAGCACGCGCGAGATCGTGGCCGAGGTCTACGCCGACGCCGAGGTGCCCGCGTTCGGGTCGTGGGTCGAGGTCGAGACCGACGACGGGACCGTCCTCTACGGCCTCGTGAGCCACGCCGAGACGGGCAGCGTCGAGCCCGGCCGCCAGGCCGTCGCCCTCGGCGCCGACTACGACCGCGACCGGATCCGCCGCGAGATGCCGCAGATCCTCGAGCTGGTGAGGACGACCGTCCGCGCGCAGGCGCTCGCCTACTGGGACGGCCGCTCGCGGGACGAGGGACGCCCGCGCGTCCGGCAGACGCTCCCGCCGCGGCCGGCCGCGCTCCACGACCGCGGCCGCCCGGGCGGCCCCGACGCCGTCGGCGCGCTCGCGGCGCCGTTCGACGTGCTCCGGACGCTCGCGCGGCACCCGGACCCCGCCGTCCCCGCCGACGACCTGCTGGCCGCCGCGCTCCGCAACCTCCACGCGGCGCACGGGGGCGGGGCCGATGGCGAGGCGATCCTCGTCGAGGCCGGCCGCGCGCTCGCGCGTCTGCTCGACGACGACCACGAGCGGCTCCAGTCGATCCTCCGGCGCGTCCGCTAGCGACCCCGGTGCGCCCGCCTCGACGCCGAGGCGGGAGGAGGGAACCAAGATTGACCGTTATTGCAATCTAAAAAATGACACCGCTGCGGAGCGAGATCACCGGCGCGGCCTCCCGCTCGCCCACGACGAGCGACGGGTTGATCTCGACGAACAGCGACGTCTCCGTGAGCGGGATCGCCCAGCCGTAGCCGGCGTGGATCGCCGTCCCGCCGCCGCCGCCGGAGAGCGGGATGAACCCGCCGAACCCGCCGAGGACGTAGCGCGCCGAGCGCCGCGTCGGCAGCGTGACGATGACCGACGCCTGGGGGTTCATGACGTAGCGGGCCTCGTCGGCCCCCTCGAACAGGTGGGCGCCGACGCCGAGGCTCGCGGCGACCGACACGTCGGCGTTGACGGGGAGCGCCACCCGCCCGCGGATGCCGAGGGACGGGCCGTTCGGGATCACGTCCTGGTCGAGGACCGCCGTCGGGATGTCGCAGCCGGCGCCGACGCGGGGCTCGACGGTCCCGTAGCGCTGGGCGACGGCGGCGGGCGCGAGCAGGAGGACGAGGAGGAGAACGCGCATGGCGGGGGAGGAGAGGGGCGTAGCTTGGGCGGACACGAGTCAGCCGCCCCGAGCGGCGCCAAAGTAGCGACCGTCATGTCCGAGTCCCCCGACCTCACCCGCACCCCGTCCCTCGCCGCCTCCGGCGACGGCGCGCCCGCCCATGACCGGCAGGACGCCGGCCAGTCCGGCGACCCGGCCGCGTTCCGGCCCCTCGGCCACGCCCCGGCCGGGATCGACAACGGCCGCTACGACCCGGCCGCCTTCGAGGCCCTCGACTTCTACCGGATCGACGACCTCCTGACGGACGACGAGAAGGCGCACCGCCGGCGCGTCCGCGAGTACGTCACGGCCGAGGTGCTGCCGGTCATCGAGCAGCACGCGCAGGCGCTGACGTTCCCGGTCGAGGTCGGCCGCGAGCTGGCGGCTCTCGGCGTCATCGGGCCCACGATCCCCGAGGCGTACGGTGGCCTCGGCGCGTCGTCGGTCACGTACGGCCTCATGATGCAGGAGGTGGAGCGGGCCGACAGCGGGCTCCGCTCGTTCTGCTCGGTGATGGGCTCGCTCGTGATGTACCCCATTTACACGTACGGCTCCGAGGAGCAGAAGCGCCGCTGGCTGCCGAAGCTGGCGACGGCCGAGGCCATCGGGTGCTTCGCCCTCACGGAGCCGAACGTCGGCTCGAACCCCGGCGCCATGCAGACGCGCGCCACGCGCGACGGCGACGAGTACGTGATCACCGGCCACAAGCGCTGGAGCACGAACGCCTCGATCGCCGACGTCGCCGTGGTCTGGGCGAAGGACGACGCCGGCGACGTCCGCGGCTTCCTGGTCGAGACAGACCGGCCGGGCGTCTCGACG
>CAXRFJ010000196.1:0-4042 GCA_964229475.1 Rubrivirga sp. | reverse complement strand
CGCGGCGCGGCACGACCTCGTCGCGGCGACCATCAGCCACCTCCCGCAGCTGCTGGCGGTCGCGCTCGTCGAGACCGCGGCCGAGACGGGCGACGACGCGCTCGGGCTGGCCGCCGGCGGCTTCCGCGACATGACGCGGATCGCGGGCTCGCCGTTCTCGATGTGGGGCCCCATCCTCCGCGACAACCGAGACGCGGTCGCCGACGTCCTCGGCGCGTTCGCCGACCGCGTCGGCGCCCTCCGCCAGTCGGTCCTCACCGAGCCCGCGGCGCTGGCGGGCGCGTTCGAGCGGGCCGCCACGACGCGCGCGGCGCTGCCGACGTCGTCGAAGGGCTTCCTCGCCCCGCTCGCCGACGTCGTCGTCTGGGCCGACGACCGGCCGGGCTTCCTCCACGGCCTGACCGGGACGGTCGCCGAGGCCGGCCTCAACCTCAAAGACGCCGAGCTCCTCCGCGTCCGCGTGGGAGAGGTCGGGACGTTCCGGTTCGGGTTCGAGACGGCCGCCGACGCCGACCGCGCCGTCGCGGCGCTCCGGGGGGCTGGTTACCGCGCGGAGCGGCGGGCGTGACGGCGCAGGGACGGGTCAGTCGGCCTCCGGGTCCGGGATCCCCTCGTCGAAGGCGCCCGACGCCTGGCCGGCGTCCTTCAGCCGGGCGGCCTTCCCCCGGTCGACGCCCTGGACGACGTTGTCCTCGTCGATCTCGCGCTCGACCGTCACCTGGTAGCGCATGTAGTCCTCGGACAGGCCGCCGGGGCCGGCCTCCTCGCCGGAGACCGGGATGGCCGGGATCACTTTCCAGCCCTGCCCGACCTGACGGCCGATCTCGGACATGAGCTGCGCCTCGCCGGCGTGCTCTTCGACGTTGACGCTGACGAGGAGGGTCTTCTGCTCTTTCTGCATGGGAATCGGGACGGGCGTTGGAGAGTGGACGCCCTAAACGCCCCCGTCCGGACGGGGTTCGGGGAGCAGGCCCTTCGCGAGGGCCCAGAACACGGCCGCCGCGTGGATCCCGTGGGCGACCCGCCCCGCCTCGACGAGGCCGGGGAGCGACGCGGCCGGGACGAGGCGGACCCGGAGGTCCTCCGACTCCTCCAGGTCCGGCGCGGCGACGGCGCGGCAGCCGAGGGCGACGAACGCGTGCCCGTAGTTCGTGTGCCGGCCGGGCTCGACCGCCAGCCGGCCGAGGCGGACCCACTCGCGGGCCTCGTAGCCGGTCTCCTCGCGGAGCTCCCGGCGGACCGACGCGGCCGGGTCCTCCCCCGGGTCCACCGCGCCGGCCGGCAGCTCGAGGATCACGCGGTCGATCCCGTACCGGTACTGCTCGACGAGCACGGCCTGCCCGTCGTCGGTGAGGGCGAGCGCGCAGGTCCAGTCGGGGTACTCGGCAACGTGGTACTCCTCGAGGACGGGGCCGTCGGGGAGCCGGACGCGGTCCTCGCGGAGCGTCATCCACCAGCGGTCGACGAGCGTCTTCGAGGCGAGGCGGGTCCAGGGGCGGGGGGTGTCGGCCATGCGTCGAAGGTCGGGAGGCCGCCGGGGGGCTCGGGAGGGCGCACGTGTGAAGAGGCGTTGGAGCGCGTGCCGGGCGCGTTGACAGGACGCGGACGGCCCCGTACCTTGGTCATCCGCTCGCAAGAGAGCGCCCAGCGGAACTAGCTCAGCTGGTAGAGCGCCACCTTGCCATGGTGGAGGTCGCGAGTTCGAGTCTCGTGTTCCGCTCCCTGAGAAACGCCCTTCCCGACCCCGGGGAGGGCGTTTTTCTTTGCCGCCCGCCGCGGTCGGCGCCGCGAGAGGGCCGGCCCGTTCCGACACTCTCCGACCGGGTCGGACCCGGGATGTAGCGCTGAGGTAGCTGGCGACGGGGCCCGAGCTACATCGGCGTCCGGCGTCGGCCCGGCGAAGGCGCCCTCCTCGCGCGCGTGCTTCTCGGCCACGAGCGCGACGTAGTTCTGGGTCATCCGGCCGTCGGCGTGGCCGAGCCGCTCCTGGACGGTCCGGGCCGAGACGCCGGCGTCGATGAGCGTCGAGGCGTACCCGTGGCGGGTCGAGTACGGGACGACGTGCTCGGGGAGCCCGGCCTCCCGGCGGTAGTGGCGGACGCGGGCGGCGACCATACCGAGGTTCATGAGCCCGCCGCGGGCGCCGGGGACGACGGGGCTGTCGAGGTCCTCGTAGGTCCCCATCTGCTGGCACCGGGCGGCGCAGGCGTCGAGGACGGCCTCGGTGACGGCGTAGATCGGGACGGCCCGCTCGTCGCCCGTCTTCGTCCGGCCGGCCTCGGTGTGCCGGACGTGGAGGACGCCGCGGCGCCGGTCGACGTCGCGCCAGCGGAGCCGGCGGACCTCGCCGGGCCGGAGCCCGGAGTAGAACCCGAGGCGGAGCCAGTCGGGGAGCCACTCGGCCGGGTGGAACGTCAGCCGGGCCCCGTTCGCGGCCGTCTTCGTGAGCCGGTCGGCGTGGACCTCCCGGATCAGGCGCTCGAGCTGGTCCTCGGTCATGACGCGGGGCGCCTTCTTCTCCTTCTTCGGCTTCCGGACCCCGTCCATCGGCGAGGCCTCGAGGTAGCGCCGCTCGACGGCCCACGAGAAGAACGTCGAGAGCCGGGCGTGGTAGCCCTTGAGCGTCGAGGCCGCCCGGCGCTTGTGGTAGAGGACGTCCTCGAGGTCCTCGGCCGTGACGCGCGCGAGCGGGGTCGACGGCCCGAGCCGGTTCGTGCGGAGCGAGACGGCCTCCCCCCTCTTCTCGACCGTCGAGGCCGCGAGCCTCGGGTCCGAGAGCCGCCAGCGGTCGCCGGCCTCCTGGAGCGTGGCGCCCCGGCGCTTGGGCCGCCACGGGTCGAGCGCGCCCCGCTCGAACTCGTCGGCCATCCCCATGGCCTCGGCGACGGCGAGCGCCGGCTTCTGGGCGTCGAGCGTGACGTCCTTCGTGCGGCCGTCGCGGCGGAAGCGGACGTAGAGCGTGCCGTCGGGCTTCCGGAGGAGCGAGACCCCGCGGTGCGGGAGCTTGGGGAGGTCGGCGGAGTGGGACCGGCGGGACGGCACGGCGGGCATGGATGGGAGGCGGAGATAGTACGGAGAGGGGGCGGGCGCTCGAGGCGGGCGGGCGCCCGAGGCGGGCGGGGTCAGGCGGCGCGGCGGCGGGCCCGGTCCTCGTAGGCCGCGCAGGCCTCCTCGGTCACGAACACGCGGGCGCCCTCGCGGACGGCGCCGAGCTGGCCGGCCTCGATCCGGCGCTCGACGGTCCGGCGGGAGACGCCGAGCCGGTCGGCGGCGGCGTCGAGGTCGTACTTGACCCGGCCGCGGTTGACGACGGCGCGGAGCGTGGCGACCTCGTCCTTGAGCTGGCGGAGCTCGGCGAGGATGAGCTGGACGTCGGACTCGGGCATCCCTACGCGGTGAGGAGTCGGTTCGGGCTCTCGGCGAAGTGCTCGAAGAGCGTCCGGCCGTCGGGCGCGACGGCGTACGGGAGGAGGACCTGCTCGGGCCGGGCCACCCCGGCCTCGATCATCGCCAGCTGGGCCTCGAGCCAGTCCTTGACGATCCGCCACGCGACGCGGCGGACGTGCTCGGGCCTCTGGTACCGGCCGGCGACGCGCGCCTTCTTCAGCGCGGCGCCGACGCCGGCGAAGTCGGCCGGGAGCCGGAACGAGACGACCTCGGCCCGGCCGCTGGCGAGGACGACGCCGAGGGCGAACGCGAGCGCGGCCGGGCCCTCGTCGTCGTAGTCGACCGAGACGCGCTGGGCGCCGGCCTTGGCGAGGGCGGCCTGGATCTGGGAGACGGTCTTCTCGGCCGAGACGGTCGTCGTGTAGTTGAGGATCGGCATGGTCTATCCGGTGGGGAGCGAGCGGAGGGCGCGGGCCCGCTGGAGCCGCGCGTGGTAGAGCTCGAGGAGCCGGCCGGCCTCGGCGTGCTTCCCGGCGAGGGCCGCGCGGACGGCGGCGCCGTGGATGGCCGAGGCCTCGGCCTCGAGGTGCGAGGCGGCCTCGAGGTCGTGGGCCGTGACGGCCGCGGGCGGGAAGCGGGCCTCGACGGTCATCCC
>CAXRFJ010000195.1:0-2065 GCA_964229475.1 Rubrivirga sp. | reverse complement strand
CGGCTCCGGGGCGAGCTCGAGGTCGGTCCCGGTCTCGCCGTCGCCGTCGAGCCGCGCGTCGTCGCCCGCGACCGTGTTGACGAGGCGGAAGCGGAGGGCCTCGGCGCACCGCGATGGCAGGCCCACGGCGCGGACGCGGAGCGGCGTCTCGAGCCGGCTCGTCGGCAGCCCGGCCTGCCCGTCGCCCGCGACCGGTTCGAGCACGGCGTTCGGGAGGGCGACCGCGCCCGTGCTCGACCCCGACACGCTGGCCGCGCCCGCCTCGACGTCGTCGCCGGCCAGGGCGACCGTGTACTCGTTGCACGGGCAGAGCTCGTCGGCGTCCTTCATCTCCAGCTCGACCAGGAACTGCACGTCGTCACCGGCGCGGATGACGAGCGCGTCGTCGAGCGTGATCGTCACGCGGCCGCCGGGCGACGAGACCTCGCCGAGGAGCGGGTCGGCCGCGTCGCGCTGGCGGTTCCGGTCGGCGTCGCGGTAGAGGCGGAGGGCGGCGACGTCGCCGAGGTCGGGGAGGACGCCGCCCTCGGCGGCGAGGGAGAACGTGAACGCCGTGACCGTCGCGTCGTCGCCGGACCCGCCCGGCGTGCACTCGCCCTGGCCCGACGCGGCGCGGAGCCGGAACGCGTCGACGAGGACGGCGCGGTCGTCGTCGGTGCCGAGCGGCGTCCGGTCGGGGCGCTGGAGGTCGGTGAGCTGGAGGAGCCCGCCGGCGTCGCCGCCGAGGCCGTCGACGAGGACGGCCGTCTTGACCGACCCGTCCATCGCGCGCCACGCGTAGCGGCCGGCGGCGAAGCTCCCGCCCGCGAGGATCTCGCCCCGGCCGAACGTGGCCCGCGGCGCGCGCGGCCCGCCGCCGAGCGTGAACACGCCCGTCCGCCCGGTCGGGACGTACGAGCACGGTGAGCCGCGGCCGGGGATCGTGACCGGCATCGCCTGGCACTCGACCTCGTCCATGAACCAGACGACCTCGTCGCCCGCGACCTCCAGCCCGCCGGGCGTGGTCCAGACTTTCTGTCCGCCCTCGCCGAACGGCGGCGGGTCCTCGATCGTCGCCAGCGGCGACGTCCGCCCGGCGCGGTGCCCGCGGAGGACCGACCGGTCGGGCTCGTCGTCGGCGCCCTCCTCGTGCTCGATCCAGACCACGTGGCCGTCGCTGACGCCGAGCGAGAGCGGGGCGAGGTCGCCGCGCACGATCTCCTCGGCCGACGTCCCGTCGTGGTAGACGAGCGCGGTCTCGGCGGTCGCCGCGCCCACGAGGCCGGCGTACTCGGCGGGCACGTCGGCCGGGACGGCGCCGGGCGGGCGGTACATCCAGGCGACCTCCGGGCCGCAGGCCTCGAAGAACGGGTCGAACGCCGTACCCGCGAGCGCCGCGTTGACGACCGCCTCGCCGCGGCTGTGGGGCGTCGCGGCCTGGAACGAGCCGAGCGGGACCGGCGCGTAGCCGCCCTCGGCGTCGGCCCGGAAGACGGTGAACGTCGAGACGTCGGGCCCGGGGACCTGGTGCATCCACACGACCGAGCGCCCGTCGTAGTAGAAGAGCGGCTTGACGCCGGTCATCTGCATGACCGACCGGAAGTCGCTCGTCGTCCGCGCCACGCGCTGGTCGGGCCGCCGCGTGATCCGGCGGACGCGCGGCGGCGTGCTCTCGTAGAGGTAGACGTCGCCCCGCACGTCGGCGAACACGACGTCGCCGACGGCGATCTGTGGGAAGCCGCCGAGCTCGGCGTCGCCCGGCGCCCCGAGGTCCACGTCCGAGCTGTCGACGTCGTCGGAGTGCGTGACCTGGACCGTGCGGAGGCCGTCCCACACCATCAGCTCGTACCGCCCGCCGACGACCTTGACGTAGGCCACGCGGCCGGAGGCGTCGAGGTCGGGCCAGCCGGGGCGGGCCACGGCAGCGGCCTCGTCGAGGATGGCCGTGTTCCGGCCGTCCCACAGGAGAAGCTGGAGGGCGTCGGCGTCGGTGCCCTCCAGCCACGCGACGCGCCCGTTCGCGGTGATCGGGCGGAGGCCGTCCGCGGCGAGCGTCCGGACGGGCTGGGCCGCGAGGGGGAGGGCG